>CAXHYW010000891.1:0-2024 GCA_964021475.1 uncultured Desulfobacteraceae bacterium
CCCTTTTTTATGTGGATACTCAAGCCACCTATTTATAAATCCATCAGGGGGACAGGGATGAACATAAATTCACACCTTCTGGGTGATCTTCTTGTCAGCATGGGCATCATTTCCAGGGAGCAGTTGGAAGAATCATTGGAGTTTCAACAGCTTTTTTTTGAAAAGGTCCTGCCTGAAACACATGTCGACCGGACCGAACTTATTTCCAAGGGCCGAAAGAGTTGCCATAGGATTCCCATGCTGGGGCAGGTCCTTGTGAAAAAAGGATTTGTTACCCAGGAAGATCTGGCTCCTGCCCTTGAGATACAGAACAAACGGGCAATGGATTTAAGTCTGTTGGACAGCGACAAACTGGCCATGGCAATTGAAGTGGGGTTTATCATTAATTCTACCATTGATCTTGTGGATGTCCTTTCTCTTATCATGAAATATGCCAATCTTGTCACCGATTCAATGGCCAGCACCCTGATGTTGCTGGATGAAAAGACCAACGAACTGGTCTTCAGCGTTCCCACGGGTCCCAATGCCGAAACCCTTGAAGATATCCGGATTCCGCCCGGGGAGGGCATTGCCGGCTGGGTGGCGAAAAATGAGCAATATGTCCTGGTGCCGGATACGGAACTTGATTCCCGATTTTATTCAAAAATTGATTCCCTGACCGGGATGCAAACCAAAACCCTTCTGTGTGTTCCCATGAAGTCAAAACGAAAACTCATTGGTGTATTGGAAGTGATCAACAAGAAAAATGATGCCTGTTTCGGGGAAGAGGATGCATTGCTCCTGAGTGTTTTTTCCCACCATGCCGCAATTGCCATTGAAAATGCCATGCTGTTTTCTGCCATGCAGGACCGTTTGGAAAAAGAGAAACTCATAGAGCAGAAGGTTGCTGAGTCCGAACGGCTCCGGTCTGTGGGTACCATGGCAGGGGGGATTGCCCATGATTTTAATAATATTTTGGGTGCCATCATGGGCTATACGGAGCTTGCCCTGTTTGCGGCCGTTGAGGGTTCAAAGCAGGCGGCCAATCTGGAAAAGGTGATGGGAGCTTCCATGAGAGCCCGGGATCTGATCAAACAGATACTGACCTTCAGTCGTCAGTCGGATAGGGAAATCAAGCCCATACAAGTTAACCTTATTGTCAGTGAGGCCTTGAAATTGCTCCGGGCATCCCTGCCCAGGACCATTGAGATGCAAGAAGATATCCGGTGTAAATCCTGCGTCATGGGGGATTCCACACAAATCCACCAGGTGATAATGAATCTGTGTACCAATGCCAGCCAGTCCATAAAAGACGCCAACGGCGTGATCATGGTTTCCCTGGAAGAGATTTTTCTTGAAAAAGAAGAGGAAAAGCCCAATTTAAAACAAGGATTCTACCTGAACCTGAAGGTTTCCGACACGGGTGAGGGGATGCTCCCCCGGGTGGCAGAACGTATTTTTGAGCCCTTTTTCACCACAAAGGAAAAAGGTCAGGGAACCGGAATGGGACTTGCGGTTGTCCAAGGGATTGTAAAAAGCCATGGCGGAGATATAAAGGTAAAAAGTGAGCCGGGAAAAGGGTCCTGTTTTGATGTATTCCTGCCTGTTAGTGAAAATGATCCGATACCTGTGGAACCTTTTGTAAGGGAGATCCCTCCCCGGGGTACGGAACATATTTTGATAGTGGATGATGAGATCATGTTGTTGGATGTGGCCAAAACCAGATTGAATTTACTTGGGTATCGGGTCACCACCGAGGTCAATAGCCAGGAGGCCTTAAAACGATTTAAACACAGCCCGCAGATATATGACCTGGTGATTACCGACATGGCCATGCCCGGGATGTCCGGTGATGCCATGGCAATGGAGATGCTGTCGGTCCGCCCGGATATTCCCTTGATTATCTGCACGGGGTTTCATGCGGGTTTTTCCGAAGAAATTGCAAATCAGAATGGGTTTAAGTGTTTTTTATTGAAGCCTGTGGACTTCAATGACCTGGCCCTGGAGGTCCGACGGGTTTTGGATGAATCCTGATTTTGCCTGAT
>CAXHYW010000892.1:0-2022 GCA_964021475.1 uncultured Desulfobacteraceae bacterium
CCTGATTCCCATGGGCGGGTGTTGATGTTTCAAGATATTTCAGAACAAAAACAGGCCCGGGCGGCATTGCGGGAAAGTGAACTTAAATATAAAGTTCTTTTTGAAAACGCAGGGGAAGCCATTTTCTTCATGGAGGCCCAGGGTGAAAATGCGGGTCAAATCATCGATACCAATGGATCTGCGGCCAGAATGCATGGCTACACCAGAAATGAATTAATTGGAAAACATATCACAGAGATTGATGGCCCCGGCGAGGCCCTGAAAGCAAAAGACAGAATCCAACGGATGCGCAATGGAGAATGGATCCGAGAGGAGATCATGCACACCAAAAAAAATGGGGAGTTATTTCCCGTGGAAATCAGTGCAGGCATTATCCGGCTGGACAACCATGACTATATTCTTGCTTTTGACAGAGACATTTCAGATCGGACAAAAACACACAAAGCCCTGGAAGAGCAACTCCTTTTTTTACAAACCCTCATTGATACCATTCCAAGTCCTATCTTCTATAAGGATTCGGCAGGACTTTATATGGGATGCAACAAGGCCTTTGAAACTTATATCGGTCTGAGCAAGCAAGATATAGTAGGAACATCTGTCTATGATATCGCCCCAAAACACCTGGCAGATATCTATCGAAAAGCCGATGAAGAGTTGCTTGAGCAAAAAGAACCCCAAATTTATGAGGCATCGGTCAAATATGCCGATGGTAATATTCGGGATGTCATTTTCAACAAAGCCGTTTTTTCAAACAAAGAAGGGGCTGTGGCCGGCATGGTCGGTATCATGCTGGATATCACCGAGAAAAGACAGGCCAAAGATGAGAGGAAAGATCTTATAGGCAAATTGTACCAGGCCCAGAAATTAGAAGCCATCGGGAATCTTTCTGCGGGCATTGCCCATGATTTCAACAATATCCTCTCGGGAATCCTGGGGTCATCACAGCTGGCAAAATTGTCTATCGACAAGCCAGAAAATATTGAAGATGCCCTTGATAAGATCATTAAAGGAACCCACAGAGCGGCTGACCTGGTTCAGCAAATACTCACCTTCAGCAAACAATCGGATTATAAAAAGCAACCGTTAAAAATATCTATTCTGGTAAAGGAAGTCTTAAAATTAATTCGGGCCACACTCCCCTCCACCATAGAGATAAAACAACAGATTCATTCAAAAGCGATGGTAATGGCGGATCCGGGTAGAATTCATCAGGTAATCATGAATCTTTGTACCAATGCCTACCATGCGATGGGTGAGACAGGGGGGGTGCTGACCGTCAGCACCAATGAGATAACGGTTCCAGACGACCCCTCCCCCCTTAAACTGAATCTTCTGCCGGGCAATTACCTTCTTTTAGAGGTCAGTGATACAGGCCAGGGAATTTCCCCTGAAGATATGGATAAAATTTTTGATCCATATTTTACCAGCAAACCCCCGGAAACCGGAACCGGCTTAGGTTTGTCTGTTGTCCACGGCATTGTTGAGGAGCATATGGGTGCGATCAACGTATTGAGTAAAATTGGCCAGGGATCAACCTTCCAGATTTTTCTTCCGGTAACCCAAACACAAACGGCAGAAATCAAGGAAGAAAGCCCCATCGCCCCTTTATTCGGCACTGAAAAAATCATGATTGTTGACGATGAAAAATATATCCGGAACTCGACAACAGGACTCCTGGAAGATTTTGGTTACACCCCCATCTCATTTTCCAATGGAATAAAAGCCCTGGAAGCATTCAAGAAAAACCCCAAAGGGTTTGATCTGATTATAACGGATATGACCATGCCCGGGATGACAGGCAACGAACTGGCTGCTAAAATATTAAACATCAGGCCGGAATTGCCGATCATTTTATGCTCCGGATACAGCCAGGCTATGGCCATAACAAATACCGAAAAGAACGGGATACGACAAGTTCTGCAAAAACCGGTGGATCTGGAGGAGATGGCCCTGATGATCAGACAATTGCTCGATAAAAACAAAACCCCTTGATCATACCCGTTTCCACAACGTTTTGTTAAG
>CAXHYW010000893.1:0-2021 GCA_964021475.1 uncultured Desulfobacteraceae bacterium
AGATTCTCCGGAGTGACTGGAGTTCAGACGTGTGCTCTTCCGATCTGGCATGTATTTTTTCACTGCCGATCACGGCTATCAATGCGGTTGCCCCACCTGGTGGATGAAGCGTCTGTGTAAAGTGCATCAGGGCAATGGCAGTTGCAACTGAAAATGCTGCAGCAAACCATGGATACGGATAAAACAATTGATAGGAAGCCACACCGATAAAAGCGGACAGTACGTGTCCCCCCACCAAATTTCGTGGTTGGGCAAGAGGACTTCTAACGGCACCGTAAATCAATACAGCTGAGGCACCAAAGGACCCGATTATATACACAAAGTCATTCCCGGGGAAAAGATTGTAGTTCAACCAGGCAACTGGTGTTATACCTAAAAAAGCACCGATCCAGGACCAGAATATTTCTGTAGAACCCACTTTTGGGGGGCGTTGTCCACCACCCGCCATTTTTTTGATGTAAGGTGTCATTGCTTTTCTCCGTATACCCATATCAGCACATGGCCTGAACAAGGTCTGATCTGGCAATAATACCCACCCGTCTATTGTTATCATCACTAACCGGAACCCGGTTGATATTGAACCGGTCCAGGGTATTTGCAACTTCAAGCATGGTTGTATCTTTTTTAACGGTGACCGGTGGTGAGGACATAACCTCCCGGACTTTAAGCGTCTTAAACGGAACGGCAATACAACCGCTGGTATCTACACATTGGAGAAGAACCTGAACAAATGAAGGGGCTTTCTTTTTGTTCATTCTGGATAAAAAGTCTTTTTCAGAAATGACACCCGTTATCATGTCATCATTATTCACGACAGGAAGTCCGGATATTTCATGCTCTGCCATTTTGGTAACCGCCTCGATTAACGGCGCATCTTCGTTAACAAAAATGACTTTCTGTGTCATGACCTGTTCTGCCAATATGGCTGTTCTGATACGGGATACAGCATGCTTAAAAGCAATCTGGTAAATTTGTAAAAAGTCAGACGGTGTAATATCCAAATATCCGGGTATTTTTTTCATGGCCTCCAAAACATCTTCATCCGTGATTGTTTGAAAGCATTCATTAATGCAACTGAAACTCATATTTTTCCTCGCTTTAGTATTTGCTTTTTCCCCTTCTCAATTTAAGAAAAAACCTTACTCTATGGGGGAATTCTTGTTAAGACTGAATTTAAATATGCTAACAGTTATCAATTTAATAGATATCTGAATATAATCACCAAATCATTGACTTAGATCAAGTTTATATGAAACTCCGGCCACGGTATTGCAATTATAAGGGTTTCATTTTTTGTTGAGGCCAGGCGCAAATACCATGCTCCGGCCATGCCGGTTATTAAGAATGTTGAACCAATTGATCTGGATATTTCAATTTATTATAAGGTCCAATGGTTAGTTTTAATCACCAAGCCGGAAAAGAAAAAGTAGATTTGATATAAACCGCTTTTTTTATCCATCATTTATATTTTGTTTATTCTGTAACACTTTCAAGAGGATTGTTATAGGTTTGTTGCTATAAATTTTCTTGACTTTAGTTTCATCTCTTCTGTAGTATAGCCCATCGCTCATGTACCACATTGTGGTGTGATTATTCGTTCTGTTCTAAACAAAATAACTAATAACGATCCTATCGGTAGGCGATCTGTACCTGATCCTGCACAACCGGAGGGCTGTAAGACGGGAGGCAAACAAAATGGCTGAAAAATATAGATTGGAAACAATGGCAATTCATACCGGACAAGACCGGAATGAGGCACAGTTGAGTCGTGGTGTCCCAGTTTACCGAACATCATCTTACCTTTTCAAGAGCACGGAACATGCCGCCAATTTATTTTCTCTCAAAGAGCTTGGTAACATCTATACCCGACTTACAAATCCCACACAGTCGATTCTTGAAGAAAGAGTTGCAGCCATGGAAGGGGGTAAGGCAGCACTTGCACTTGCTTCAGGAACCAGTGCCATTTTTTATTCAATTAAGATCGGAAGAGCGTCGTGTAGGGAAAGAGTGTGCCTCTATGT
>CAXHYW010000894.1:0-2020 GCA_964021475.1 uncultured Desulfobacteraceae bacterium
TCCCTTGTCATGGAAGAACAGGCCATCTTAACGATGCTAGGGTCACACCCCTCAAAAAGCTCAGGGGTTTCACGGAAAGAATTGAGACAATGAAACAAGGTGATTTTTGGTTTTTGCGCTGTATCTGACATTTGTCGTCTCCCAAAAACAAAAAAGGCGTTTTGCCTATAATTATAGGAAAAAACGCCTTTGTTTTCTTTAAAGTTCCATGTCGGACACGCCATTGTATCCGGCAATTCAATTAGGTTATTGACAAATATGTAATTTGTCAATACTTTTTTTAACCCTGTTTAAATGTTTTGAAAGTCCCCCTATTTCTTGTGCTCAGGATAGTAGGAAGACAAGGCCTCAATGCTTTCTTTCAGACTTTTTACAACAGTTATATCGGCATTCTGCTTGGCTTTCATAGCGGCAAGAATAACAAAATGGTGTCTTTTTAAACGTTCTGCATAATCCTGTTGATCCGGCTTGACCCGCTGGGTCAAAAAATAATCGCTGATACTGGTAATGATCTTCTGGGCATGTACTTCCTTGTTCATCACCCATCGCACCAATTGGTTTTGAGACTGGGCATCAGACTTGCCCGCAAGTTCCATAATCAAGCGGATTGACTTTTCAACGGTGGCGGCATCTTCACGCATGGATTGAACCCTGGCGAAATCATCATAGATCCCGCAGGGGATTTGACAATGAGCCTGCAAGAGTTGGGGTAACCCTAGGATAAAGGTCGCCAGCACAAAACAAATCAACAGAACACTTTTTTTAAAATCTTTCATAATTGCGTCCTCCTTAAGATTCATGGTTTGATCCGGTCTAAATCTTTTTTTGAACTATATTCCCCTATAGCGTTGTTAAGAAACCGTTCAAAGATTCTCCGCTAAAGTAGATGGGGTTGGTACATCACTGATGGTCTTGCCATAATATACATATTTTATGGTTCTGTCTGATTTTATGATAAACGCTGCTGGCAATTGTGTTTCCTTCCCCTCTAACTTCTTGTGAACAAATCCCTGACGCAATGCCTTGATAGCAGCGATAAGACCTGCAGGATGTAGATATTTCATGATGCCGGCAGGCTCAACGGCATAACGCTCAAAAATAGTTCCTTTTGGATCACAAACAATGTCAAATGGCCAATCGCTTTCTTCTATCAGTGGTATCAGAGTGGCAGTTGCGCTCTGCAGGAAAACGAAAACCCTGGCTCCTTTTTGAGTGAACAATTCCATGTCACGTTTTAGGTTAGCCATTTCCATCTGACATACGGGGCAACCATGATATCTTAAAAATACAAGGACTGCATCTTGGTGTTGTATGGTTTCAAAAAAATCCTGTGATGATGCCCAGGGCGTATCAAATTGAAAGTTTGGTGCTTTGTCCCCTACTTTTAATGGCATACTCAAAATCATTCTCTCCTTTTTCTATCATAAAGTCGGCGAATACTGGGAAATCTTCATTTTCTCTTCTAAACTACAGCCATCGGCGCACCCGTTTCTGATAAAGATCATATGGTTTGCCAAAAATTGATTGAAGGGTTCTTTCTTCGGGTTTGATTTGAAATTGGGTCATGTACCAGTGATAAAATATAACAAAAATTAAAGAATAAAGATTGTCCAGGTAGCAGGTCCAGGAGAAAAGTGCGAATAGCAGTCCTAAATACATTGGATTACGTGTGAATTGGTAGATTCCCGTAGAAACGACAGAATTTGCAAGATCCGGCTTTAAAGGATTCAATGTTGTTTTCATTCTTTTAAATTCAAGAACACCTGCCACAGCAATACAACCTCCCGCTACCAATGAAATCATGCCGAAGATAAGCCGCAATACTGTATTAATGACAGCTTCGTTCGTGACTAAACTTGTCAACCACATCAAAATGACACAGATGGCAAAGACCAAAACAGGGGGGATTTTTAATTCTAAAAATTTCATAAAGAAAACATTACTATTCCACCGCTACCTTGACAACCACTTTGTGGAGTTGTCCTGCTGAAATCATCGGCATATGCGCATCTTCCGGGAA
>CAXHYW010000895.1:0-2014 GCA_964021475.1 uncultured Desulfobacteraceae bacterium
CTTGAGAACATTGTCACTTGTATCCATTCTAATCGCTGTGCTCTTTACGAATGCAGTTAATGCTCAAGAAACCATTAAATCTGCATCCGAATATGATTATCCGCCATTTTCTATTGTGACTGCAACGGGTGAAGCAGGTGGTTTTTCTGTTGAACTTTTACGGGCAAGCCTTAATGCAGTCGGTTTGGATGTTGAATTCTATGTAGGCCCATGGGCAAAGATTAAACAGGATTTAGCCCATGGAAAAATTCAAGTGTTGCCCCTCGTGGGCCGAACTTTTGAACGTGAAAAAATTTATGACTTTTCTGTACCTTACCAAACAAGTTATGGCGGTATTTTTGTAAGAACTGACGAGACACGTATCAACACCGTGAAAGATTTGGCTGACAAAGAAATTTTAGTTATGAAAGGCGATAATGCAGAAGAATTTCTTTTGCGCGAAAATGTATCAAAACACATTATAACCACTGAGTCATTTGAAGATGCATTTAAAATGCTTTCAGAGGGTAAACATGATGCAATCGTTGCGCAGCAAATAGTCGGCAGACAGTTAATCGGAAAATTAGGTATTACTAATGTAAAAAAAATATCCAGAATAGATAAATATAAACAAGATTGGACATTTGCGGTAAAGGAAGGGGATAAGCAATTATTAGCTAATCTTAATGACGGACTGTCAAAAGTTATCATTAATGGTACTTTTGATATTATTCATGATAAATGGTTTGGTTCTGATCCTGGGAAATTTCTCCCGGGCAAAGAGGAAGAACAGATACCTCTGACTGCCCGGGAACAGGCCTGGATTAAGGAGCATCCTGAGATCACCCTGGGGGGAGGTATTTCTTTTGAGCCCTTCATCATGTACGACGATGACGGTAAGGTGATTGGTTATGATGCGGATATTTTAAAATTAGTAGCTAAGAGAACTGGCCTGAATATTCGCTTTGAACTGGGCAAGTGGAATAAAATATTAGACCGCGCTAGGAAAAGAGAGTTAGATGGTTTAACAAGTGCAATCCTAACGAAAGAACGAGCCCCAATTTACAACCGCTCAAAACAATACCTATCCTATACTTCTCTTATTATCGTCAAAAAAGGAAATCCTGCGGAAATTCACTCAATAGAGGATATTTCTGGGAAAAGGGTCGCTCTTCAGAAAGGAAATGCCTTTCAAGAAATTCTGTCGGAGGAGGGCAAAAAAGTTGAGTTCGTCTATTTTGACACAATACACGAATTGATAAAGGCAATTGTCTCTGGAAAAGCAGACTTTACAATTCTCGATGAATCAGCATTCTACGTAGCCCGGCAATTAATGCTGGAAAGCATGATAGAGGCGCCTTTTACGGTGGGAGAGGAAAATACTCTTCACTTCCTATTACGTAAAGACTGGCCTGAATTAGTTTCTATCATAAATAAAGGTATTAATTCAATTTCTGATGAAAAAAGAAATTCAATTAAGAATAAATGGTTTGGTCTGTCAAATTTAGAAATAAAAAATGTAGAAAAAGGGCAATTTTCTTACGCAAAAAAAATAATAAAACAAAAAGCTGAGGATGTTGCCAGGCAAGTCGAGATATATTTAAGTGCATACCCTGATAAAACATTGAAAGATTTGCAAAATGATCCAAAATTTCAGGAAATTGCAATTCAACCGGTTGGAAAAACAGGTTATACAGCAGTTTCTGATTATAATGATTTAGTGGTTCTTTTTCATCCAAATAAGGGTTTAATCGGTCTTGATATTGAGGGCATGAGTAAAGACTATCCTGTAATGTGGGAGCTTTTAACACAGGCAAAGGGAGGGCATGATGTTTCTGGAAAATATGAATTCCCCGATTTAGATGGGGTAATTAAAGATAAGTATGTATATATAAAAATAGTTAAGGAGAAAACTTCCGATGGCGTTGGTTTGTGGGTTGCGGCCACAACTTATTTAGATGAGTATGATAAAATTGAGTTACAGGAAGAGAGAAAAGGAAGTCTTCCAACAATCTCTATGGTTTGGGTTTTGGGG
>CAXHYW010000896.1:0-2011 GCA_964021475.1 uncultured Desulfobacteraceae bacterium
ACTTCCAAATACTGATCCATGCGGGCGAGCATATCGTTGAAAACCCAGTTCTGCTCTATGGCAGATTGTAACATCAACTTATACGTATCAAGGGGAGAATACCCCTGTTTGCCCAACCCCGTACCCGTTCCTGACCCTACCCCCTGGTGTTTGGCTTCCCCGGTACTCGCGGTCTTTGTTTCTACGGCAGCCTTCATTCTGCTCAATGCCTGGGAAATTTGATTCTGATTTTCCTTTTCTTTTTTTTGGGCCAGTTTTTCCTGGGCTTTTTTGCGTGCTTCTTCCGGATCAATTTTGGGTTTTGCCGCAACCTTTGGGATTAGTTTTTTGGGGGGGTGTTTTTCTTTTTTTGCTGTTTTGTCCTTTTTTGATTGGACAGCCATCAGTTCTTTTAAATTTTTCGGTTTGGTTTTCAGACTGATGTCAGGCTTTAAGATGGCAACGGGTTCGGGATTTTTTTTAACGGAGGCAGGTATTGCTTTCTTGGAGGATACCAGAGGAACCTTGACAGATTCCGGTGAGGTATCATCAGCCTTTTGAGGTTCAGCCAGGGAATCCGGCTCAGCTTGGCCGCCAGCAGGCCCTGGGACGAATGAAACCAAATCCACTTGAATCGCCCGGGGAAGCGGTTTGCTACGTTCAAGATTATTCATCACTATAATCCCGACAAAAAACACACCATGAACCAACAAAGATAGGAGACATACCGTCATGAAGTTCTGCCCCCCCCGGCGGGTGTCGGCAGAAAAAATATTTTTATTTCTCAAATGAAATTGATTCTGCATGCCAACAACTTTAGGAGGCCTCTTCGTCTTCGGGAAGTGTAATCATCCCCAGACTATCAATTCCTGCTTTTTTAATTTTTGAAATAACATTCACAACCACCCCATAGGGAACGTGTTTATCTGCTTTAAGATACACACTTTTGCGATCAAGGTTTTCCAGGACGGCATCCAGTTTTTGGGTCAAGAATGCCACACTGACTTCAAGGTCATTAATATACACCTTCAAATCATTGTCTATGGAAATAATCAAATGTTCCTGGTTTGACGGCAAGGGCTGGGAGGTTGCCGTGGGCAAATTCACATCCACTCCCTGAACCATCATGGGGGTGGTCACCATAAAAATTATCAGTAATACCAGCATAACATCCACAAAGGGTGTCACATTAATCTCAGACATCAGTTGATCATTCCCCGATCCTAGGTTCATGATGCCTCCATCTGTTTTTGAATGTCTTTTTCCATAATGTTTAAAAGATCCGAAGAAAAGCTCTGGAGCTCTGAATCCAATACCCGTATCCTATCTGTGAAATAGTTATAGGCAATGACCGAAGGGATGGCCACGGCAAGACCAGCAGCCGTTGCAATCAGGGCTTCTGAGATACCAGGGGCAACAACTGCAAGGCTGGCAGAACCGCTCAACCCGATTCCATGAAAGGTGTTCATGATCCCCCACACCGTACCAAAAAGCCCGATGAAAGGAGCGGTATTTCCGGCAGTGGCCAAAAAGGGAACCAACTGGGTCAGACGGCGAACCTCGACGTTAATGGCCCGCCTCAGGGTTCGTTTCACACTGCCCATTGCCTGTAAGTAGGAAGTTTCGGTCCGGAGCGTGCTATTACCGTCTTTTTTGTCAGACCGGGCCATTTCCATATAAGCGGTGATAAAAATTCTGGCCATGGGACTGGACCGCAAGGCTTTGGCTTTGGTAAAGGCATCGGCCAAGGTTCTGCATTGCCAGAAAATATCTGTAAAATCAGCAGACTCCTTGTATGATTTCCGGATATATTTAAATTTAATAAACATGATTGCCCAGGAAATGATTGAAAAGAACAAAAGCACAAGCAAGACAAATTTCACCACAGGTCCCGCACCGTTCAACATGTAAAGCAACCCCATAGATTCCGCCGTCATAAACCCTCTCTTAAAAATTCATTACATCACAGGCAGTAACATAGCAAATAAATTTTAATAAATCTACGGATATGAGCTGTCAATTTCCGTCAAGG
>CAXHYW010000897.1:0-2006 GCA_964021475.1 uncultured Desulfobacteraceae bacterium
CGGCCATGGAGGTGGCACAGACGATTATTTCCCACTTGTCCCCGGGCAATGCCAACGGGATTACGGGAAACTGGATCCGGGCAAGAGCATTGGGGGTATGTGAGGGACTGGATTACCAATACACAGGCCAGGTGGAAAAAATCCAATCCGATATTATACATAAACTTCTTGCCCAGGACTTTGTCCCGGTAACTTACAATATCGGAATGAATGCCACAGGAGATTTTTATAATTTAAGTTCAGACCAGGTTGCCCGGCAGATTTGCCTGGATCTTACCATTGAAAAACTATTTTTTATCCGGGCACAGGATGCCATTCCCACCAAAGATCTTGAACTCCCGCCAGGAAGTCAGGTTCACCCCAATGGTAAAATTTTTTCCAACATGGATCTTGGCCATGTGGATTTCATGCTAGAGCAAAACAAGGCGCACCTAAGCCTTAAAAATCAAACCCTGTTGTTGTACTCAAAGGCAGTAATCGATCGCCCCAACGGGGTCAGCCGGGTTCATGTTATTGACGGCAGAAAGGAAGGACGACTGCTCCAGGAAGTTTTCTCCAGTATCGGCGGCGGTACATTGATTTACGGCAATCAATACGCCCATATTCGCAAGGCCACCCTTGGGGATATTCCTGAAATCTTCCACCTTTTGGATGACTATGTCACAAAAGGAAACTTGGTCCTCCGAACGGCATCAGACATTGAGAAAGAGCTCCATGCCTACTATATTTATGCGGTTGACCACGCCATATACGGTTGTGGCGCTCTTTATGAATTGGGCAACGGCTGGGCTGAAATCGGTGCCATTGCGGTGAACAACACCTACAAATCCCAAGGCATCGGACGGGGGGTTGTGGAATATCTCATCCAAACCGCCCGGAGAAAACAGATAAAAACCATTTTTTTGCTAACCACACAGGCGGCAGACTGGTTTTTTGAATTCGGTTTTGTCTGGGCCAGCCCATTGGAACTTCCCGAATCCCGGCAGAAAAGATATAATCAGGAACGAAACTCAAGGGTACTGCTTCTGAAACTTTAGCGCAGACTATTTCACCCCCCCTTTGAATGGAATGGATATCTCCAGGTTTAAATTTCTATTATGTCACGATAATAGGAAAGAAAATTCAGGAAAGTTACCGTCTGTTTTTTTAAAAAAGCAGTGACTGATCCTTTTTTTCATAAGCTCTCCACTATTATCCCGGATAAAATTTATAACATATGCATTTACCCGGGAAATTGAACATGACCATCGACAGCTATATAGTCAATACTGAAAAAATATTTTAGTATCGACCACACATTTTCTCCATAAAAAAAGGCAGAGCCATTACGACCCTGCCCCGTATTAAGCATATTTACAGAACGTTCCTATAGGTTATCCATCTCTTTTTTTGCATTTTCAAGAGTTGTTAGATCATCGGTTATATCTGAAAGGGAAAACTCGACAGCTTGCGAACAATGGTTGGCGCAGTACAGACCCGCTTCAGTCTTGTTGTTAATGATAGCACGATCGGTACCAGTGGCACCATTTTTCAAGGCTTCAATCATTACAGACCTCGCCAAACCACTACCGAGTCCCAAAGGCCCAACCCAGTAGGATAGCCCGGCAGCATCAGGTGCTCGGTTAAAAAGATTCTGATAAATTGAGGTCACAAACTGGGCATCCGTGTTTCCAGCCGGGTATAGCGACTTAGTTTCTGATTGGTCAAAAAAACTCTTGGCAATTTGTTCGATGGTCAAAGAACAGCTTACCCAATAATTAAGTCCTGCCGTATCAGGTGCTCTGTTGAATGTTGCTACATAGAGTTCGGCTACTTGAGTTTGTGTTACTTTACTTGATAAAACAATATCCTTGGTTACAATTGCACCTTCCGAGATCGCTACGTTTGAAAGGGTCTGTGAGGTATAATTCGGGGCAGAAACAGTAAAATCATAAGTACCAGGAAGAATCATGCTCAAAAAGTTCCCGTCAAGCAGTGAGTTTAAACTAAGCTCTATTCCTTCAAAA
>CAXHYW010000898.1:0-2006 GCA_964021475.1 uncultured Desulfobacteraceae bacterium
GTATGAATTATTTTTGATGTTTGCATGGCGTTTGCCCCTTTTCCTTAAAGTTTAGCACCGGTTTTAAGATGCTCGGATAGACAGGATTCTTTATCTGGCTATCCCAGGGGTTTTACCAGAAAAAATAGAAAAAAGACAAAATAATTACCAAATTGATAATCACACTGGGTTTCACCGTTGTTTCCATAAATTATTCTTTCAACACTTCAGTTAGATTCAAAATACCAACCAGCAGGTTTTTTCTTTTGAGGACACCTTGAAAATAGTTGCCTTTCATTGCGCCAATATTAGCGGGTGCGGCTTCAATCTCATCTTTTCCGGCATGAATCACATCCCCGATGGCATCCACCAGCAGGCCAATATACTCATTTTCAGAATTAACAATAATATTTGTATTTTCTTTGTTTCTTTTGACAGGTTCCATGCCCAGTTTTTCACCCACATCAATGATGGTGATAATTCTGCCCCTTAAATTTATGATGCCTTTTATATAGGTTGGTGACTGGGGGACATTCGTAATTTCAAAATTTTTATTAATTTCCTGTATGTCCAGAATATTAATACCGCAAAGAGTCGTGCCCACATGAAACGTTGAAAATTCAAATCCCTCTGCATGTTTTGTTATTGCATTTTCGACCATACCATTTTCCTTTTTTTTAAAACAAAGATTCCTTTGATCGACTGAATTGATTAAAACCAGTCCGGCATTACCACCCGGGCCAACTCAACCACATTGATGATAAGTGTTGTATGATCCTTGATAATCATTGAACCTAGGATACCCGGTTGCTTCAAGCTGTTTTCATCGATATCTAAAATGACTTCGAAGGTATCCAATGGCGGGTTTATCATAAGTCCCAATTCTCTGCCGCAAACTCTGAAAACAATAATTTCCTGCTGTTCTTTTGAACCAGAGGGTTTTATATCCATGATCTGGGACAATTCACAGAGGGGAAGTGCTCCTCCTCTGTATTGAACCACTCTTTGGTCACCGATTTGTTCAATGGTGGAGGTATGGATTCTTTCAATTCGTTCCACACTGTCCAGGGGGGCGGCGAAAAATTCATTTTCACAGTTTTTAAATGTTAAAATTGCGGTTTTTTCACGTTCGGTATGTATCGCGTTCTCACCGGAAGAAACAACTTGCTTTACCTCGGGCATGGTTGACAGTTTGGCCATTTGAGCAAGGTTGGCAATATCCAGAATCAGGGCAACCTTGCCATCCCCCATGATGGTTGCGCCGGAAAAGGCCGTGCATTTTTTTAGCTGCCGGCCCAGGGGCTTTACCACAATCTCTTCTGAATCATGTAATTGATCGACGATGAGTCCGTATTTATAGGCACCTGAAGAAACCACCGCAATGTTTATGGCATTGTTTGCACCGGATCTTCGCTCCTTTGTTTCTCTTGTGTGCCAGCTTGAAACTGTATCCGTGGCATTTTCAATGGAGACTTCCCCATGATTAAGGTGTTGTTTTGATCGCCGATCAGAAATATTTTCCCGTCTGTCCGGAAGTGGTCTCTTCTTCTCAGGGTCAATATATCTTTTTTCAATGTCGAGCATTTTTGAAAGATTCAGCAAAGGTAACAGTTCTCCCCTTAAACGGACGACATCTGCATCACCGATTTTTTCAATTTTTTCTTTGATCTGGTCAACGGGAATTCGGAGAAGTTCATCCAGATTAATCTGTGGCACCGCATAACGGTCATCGCCCACAGATGTGATTTGACTTGGAATGATTGCAAGGGTTAAGGGCAACTTGATTTGGATTTTGGTGCCCACGCCTTTGGTTGAATCCAACTCTATCATACCGCCGAGGGTTTCAATGTTCGTAACAACAACGTCCATCCAAACATCCCGGCCGGAGATATCGATCATTTCTTCTGGATCAAGCCCTTGCCCGTCATCGGAAATAACGATATTGATCTGGCCGGCATCATGGAATGCCCTAAGGGTTATTTTGCCGGCGGTTATTTTGCCAGCTTTTTCCCTTTCCCCAGGGGTTT
>CAXHYW010000899.1:0-2005 GCA_964021475.1 uncultured Desulfobacteraceae bacterium
GGTTCATTGAATTTCCTGTTTATCTTTTTTAATATTATATTAAATATTATGGTTTCATGAAGGCGAAGGCTTCATTTTCATAGATGCCCTGATCTGCATCTGGATACTGGACCACTTCGCCATTCCATGGCTTTTTCAAGATGATGTCACCATCTGTCTTGCCCTGTACATTGCTTCGGTGGAGGGGAATCTTCCCGCCGGCCGTTGCAATATACCGGGGGATGGCATCACCGGAGATATTGCCATACATGCTTTCTATAATATCCTGTCCTTTTTCAACCGGTACTCTAAAGTGGGTGAACTGGGGATTACGATAGGAGCAGTTGAACAGATAATAGGGGCGCACATAGTTTTCCTGGATGGTTTCACACAATTTCCACATTTTGACTTTTGTGTCATTGATGCCCTTCAGGAGAACCGCCTGGTTCAGGATGGCAAAGACATTTTTGGAGATGCGTTTAAAGGCATCCCCGGACAAGGGGGTCATTTCCTGTGCTGTGTTAATCTGGGTAACCACCCGGACAGGTTTTTTGTCATTGCTTTGGGCCAGGATATCCAATAATTCATTGTCTATCCGTTGGGGGGCGGTTACCGGAATTCGAGTTCCCAACCGTTTCATTTTGACATGATCAATTTCATCCAGAGCCGTGAGGATTTTTTTGAGAATCTTATTGGGCAATACAAAGGAATCCCCGCCGGTGATCAAAATGTCCCGAATACGGTCATTGCCTCGAATGTAATCAAGGGCTTCTTCATAGGCATGTTCCGTATAAATTCGGTCTTTTTTACCGATGTGGGCAAGTCTTAAACAATGGGTGCAGTACATGGCACACATGTTGGTGGCCTTGATGGTGACCACCCGGGGGTAAAATTGATCAATTAGCCTTGCAGGAGAGTGGTCTGCAGCCACAGGGGGGATTTCAATGCCCACATTGTCAACCATTTCACCCGTGGGAACCGATTGGAGCAATATGGGGTCATTGATTGCCGCAGCCTGGATGAGACTTGCATAGTAGGGCGTCAGTCGCATGCGATAATTTTGGGTCACATGGGTGACTTCCCGTATCACCTTTTCCGGCAGATCAATCACCTTTGACAGATCTTCAACCGAATCAATACAATGGCTTATCTGACCTGCATAGGAGTTCCAGTCTTCTTCACTCATTTTCAGATAGGATTTTATTTTCTCCTGGGTTTCAAGGATTGAGTCCCAGAGTTCAAACCCGCTGGGAGCCTGTTCTGTTTTTGCACAAAGGTATTCATCCACCCGTGAAATCGCCTCTTTTACAATGGGAATGGCCTTGCAGACACGGCCTCCCACGGAAACATCGTGCTCATCAATTTTTTCGTGTTTCAGGGCCAATGCTGTCAGATCCGAAGGTGAAAGTCCAAATGCCTTGGGTGAAAGCGCCAATGTTTCCTGGATGGTTTTTAGTTTTGAGAAAAGCGCGATGATGGGGGCAGTCAGTTCCTGATCCATGGCCGATTGTTTGAGACCATTTATCTGGGTTTTAAGGTTGGTATCTTCACAGGTGTTATTTCCTGCAAAAAGGGTATCAAAAAACTCCTTGGTAAAAATATCAAGGCTTTTTGTATCTGTACTAATATCAGGCATTCTCTTTCTCCGTGGTATTCTCTTTGGTAAAGGTCAGTTCAATGGTTTTACACCCTTGAATGATACCCTGGGTAACAGCTTCAGTGTCGTGTCCCAATGCTACTATTCTGCCGATAAAGGCACCTTTGGCAATGATAAATGAGGTGCCGATATGTTCTAGAATCAGATAATCTTTGTTGAGTTTTCCATCGGCCACCTTTTTAAAGGATTCCCTTTCCCCTATTCCCTGGGGGATATAATTTTGGGTCCTGACCTGCTCATGAATTTTGTAATTAAAGGTTCCCCAGTGAAGTCTTTTTGAATCGGCTGCAATTTCCCGGGCATTGGCAGGAAAAACCCCCTCTACCACCGCAAAAAATTCAAGTTCCGGTAGATTAGGGGCTGTGGCGG
>CAXHYW010000900.1:0-2003 GCA_964021475.1 uncultured Desulfobacteraceae bacterium
GTGAGTTCCACTCCGGAATTTGATGTGCTGGAAGAAAGCTTAAATACCTTTGCCTGTGCGTCCAGGAATTCTTCAGGAGAACAGAAATTAAAGGAAATTTAGTTGCTCTGGGTGGTGATCTTAAAAAAAACTTTTATATCGTTTTCCTTGCGTTTGAGCTGATCAATGCTCAATCGGAGAATCGCTTCATTGACTCCGATTTTTTTTGGGGCGTTTTTGATAGTGACCGGCACGGGATTCCCACTGTGACCGATCCCGGCTTTCTGGGTCAGATAGTTCGCCAGATTGATGATCAAGGCCTGGTGTCGATATTTTACAGGAGATGATTCCGGGTTGTGATGAAATCGGCAGGGAACCATGATGGATTGGGGAAAATTCCATCGTTTCATTAACAAGGCGGATAATATGGAATGATCCAGTTTGAAAATCGCATTTTCGGCAAAATACAATGGTTTTTTATTTTCCATGGCAAATTGCCGGACCTTCATATATTCTTCTTTAAAATACATACTAAAAACGATTTTGCCAATGTCATGGAGAAGGGCAGGGATAAAAATTTTGCTTGCAATGGCCGGATTGGTTCTTTTGGCCAGTTCCTTTGAGACGGTTGCAACTCCTATCCCATGTATCCACAGGGCTTTCATGTCCAGAGTTAAACCTGTTTTGCCGGTAACTGCGGAGAGAATACCCATGCCAAGGGCAATGCCGATGATCTCATCAAATCCAATGACCGAGATGGATCGTTTGATGGTTGCCACCGGGGTTTTCTGGGCATAGTAGATTGAATTGGCCAGTTGTAACAATTTGTTGCTCATTCCCTGATCGTAGGAGATGACATCGGCGAGATCTTCAGTGGTCGTTTTCTCATTGGAGGCCACACTGATGATTCTGTCAATAACAACCGGGAGCGTTGGGATATCACTCTCCCTTTTTTGTATCATTTTGAGAATTTGGGTTTTTACGTCCATTTAATCCTTTTCGCTGAATCGGTTAAAGCAAACCTTGTTATATTCCAGGGTTTCCTTTGGATGACCTTGTTTAACCTCGTCAGGATACCCTATCGCAATGATTGATTCAATCATTATCTTATCGGGTATTCCTAAAAGATCTTTAATATAGACATCCGCACTTTTAACCGAATCATGGTCCCGTTTTCTGATCTGTATCCAACAACTGCCAAGGCCTAAAGCGTGTGCAGCCAGATGGATGAATATGGAGGCTATGGATGTATCCTCCACCCAGACATCGCTTGTACTCGGATCTGCGCAGACCACAATTCCAAGAGGGGCTTTTGCCAAGAAAGAAGAACCATGGGGCTTTGCGGTCGATAGTTTTTCAAGAAGATCTGGTTTGTCAATCACAATAAATCTCCAGGGGTTGAAACTTCTTGAGGAAGGAGACCTCAGGGCTGCCTCGATGAGTTGTTCAATTTTTTCTGTTTCAATGGGCGTTTTTTTGAATTTGCGTATGCTTCTTCGCTGTTCAATGAGTTTATCAAACACAGGTTTGTCCCCTTTTTTTAAAACTAATGAAAACTGGTTAATGAAAACGGGTGATATTTATATTCCCTTTGGCCTGGATTTCATCAAACTTTTTTCTTAGAAACCGTTTGAAGGCGTTCCTTGTTACCGGCCATAGCAGCATGAGTCCGAAGACATCTGTCATAAGTCCCGGGGTGATGAGGACAAGTCCTGCAATGAGAATAATCAGTGCGTCCATCAGGTCTTCGGCTGGCATAATGCCCTGGTCAAGATTCCTTCTGACCTTTAACATGGTGTTCATCCCTTCCATACGGGCAAGCCATGCACCGGCGAATCCGGTTAATATAACAATTAAGATGGTATTGAACCCACCAATGACGGTCCCCACCTTTATTAAAAGATAAAGCTCAATTACCGGAATCAGTGTAAAGCATAAAAAAAGTCGTAAAAGCATGAATTTTTTCTCCCAAAGGGGTTTATATCTTTAAGAATAATGATGATTAAACCATTTTTGTCAAGGTA
>CAXHYW010000901.1:0-2001 GCA_964021475.1 uncultured Desulfobacteraceae bacterium
TCTGATGCAAATTTTCTTGTATCCTGGAGTAGTCTACGGGAGCGGGCATGACTTTGAGCCCAAAACAATGAGACTATCCCTGCCATTCCTAATAAAAAAATTACCAATATGGAGATAGCGCTATTTCTAATATCTTCAGCCTGGGCATCCTGAAAAGGTCTTACATCCATTCCAATAAAAATTATCGGCCGATTCTGAGGGTCTAATATGCGATCTGTAGGCATATTCTTCATCCACCCGGGAGCACACCAAGTGGACATGTTCTTTCGGTGTCCCATCATGTTCATCATCCCTGGCCTGAAAGCGGGCCCCTGCTTGCTTAAAACAGGTAGAAAGGTTTTGTATACTTCAAAATAGGTTGTGTGATCTTTTCTTTCAACGATTCTCCATTGGGGAGTATCAAGAGCCGCGATATTATCTTTGAGTTCTGAATCATTTAACTGCGTTCCTACTCTTTGCTTGGTATTATGGGCAAGTATTTCTCCTGTGCTATCCACAATGAAAATATAAGAAATATCCCCCTGGGATGCTGTTTCCTCTAATAGTGTCTGCAAATGGGCCTCATCACCGAACAGGCCCATCATGCCGGTTTTACTGCCTGCCTCAAAAGATCTGATTAAGGCAGATCCCTTTTCTGCCAATAGTTGGCCCATATGTTTTTTTTCACGGTTATAGTTCATCATAGCCTGAACAACCACGACTGCTATTAATACAAGACTCATCCCTATGGTCATCCACGGAGAAACAAAGAGATTAAAACGTTTTATTTTTTGAATGAACATATCAAAATCCAGTTAGGCGGTTAAAATTTAATCGGTCTGTTTTAAAGGTATCGGTTAAAATTTAATCACCATGCGGCATTTTAGCAAGTTAATTTATTACGCAATATCATAAAACATATAAATATTTAAATAAATACAGAGTGTTATATGTTTAACTTAGAATGTGGCACACCCATTGCAAGTAAAGAAAACAAACGGTAAACGCCTATTATTAACGCAACAAAAAGGAATCTATTATGAAAAAAGTAA
Source organism: uncultured Desulfobacteraceae bacterium (assembly GCA_964021475.1). GTDB lineage: Bacteria > Desulfobacterota > Desulfobacteria > Desulfobacterales > Desulfobacteraceae > NBML01. The sequence goes on from CAXHYW010000901.1 coordinate 1,032, forward strand.
TTACAGCAGTTTCAGCCATCTTGATCGTCGGTTTTTTTGCAGTCAGTGCCTATGCCTTGGGATGTGGTGGGTATGGAAACGGAATGTACAGAAATGGGCACAATCAGACCGGGAACAACAATGGGGCCTATCAGTCCTTTATCAATGATACCCAGGACTTGAGAGATTCCCTCTCAGCAGACAGGACCGAGTTAAATGCACTGATGGCAAATGCCAATCCTGACTCTAAAAGAGCCAGGGCATTGTCTGAGCAGATCAGCAAATCCGAGAATGAACTCAGGACCAAAGCCCAGCAGAACAACGTCTCCGGCATAGGAGGAATGGGATATGGTCAGGGTTGGAGTTGCGGTATCACAGATCACAATCATAATTTTGCAGGATGCTGGTAATCACCGGCTTCTTTAATCTCAATGGCCAGTGGAAGCTTCCCTTCCCTGGCCATTAAAACAAACACAAAGAAATATATTGGAGATACAAATGTGGGGTTGTAATTACAGTGGCGCTGGATTTGGACATTGGTTTTTTGGTGGAGGAATTTTAGGTTTCGGCATGACAACACTTATCATCATCATTATTGGTGCTTTGGTCATCAAAATGATAAGGCCAAATCAATATAGAGGATCGGGGCAATTTGACAAAAAAGATTCCCTTAACATTTTAAAAATGAGGTTGGCCAAGGGCGAGATCGATGAACAAGAATATCAGAAAATGAAAGATATTCTTGCTATTTAATTCAGCTTCAAGAAGAAAAATCATAACCGGTACGCTTTTCGACAATGCCTCTCGCTTTTTGGAAAGATATCAGCAGGTTTTTATTGAGTCAAAACTATTTGTAGGGCAAAAAGCGTTTGGGGATTGAAAAGTTTCAATCCCCAAACGCTTTATTTAACGAAAGTTTAAAAATGCCCCGTACGTTTTATTTTATCAGATCTTTTTGATGCCGGTAGAACTTTGCCGTTGACGGTGGTTC
>CAXHYW010000902.1:0-2000 GCA_964021475.1 uncultured Desulfobacteraceae bacterium
TCATTCTTGGCTATCTGTATTCTTGTATTGCCATGGAGCATATAATGCTTATATTTTCGGATTCCATTTTAATTGAAACAAAAGGTGCCGGGTATGGAAGAGACTATAAAAACAACTGAAAATTCAGATATTCACACATTATCCTATCAGGGAAAGCAGATCCTGTTAATCGGAACGGCCCACGTTTCCAGACACAGCGCCCAGCTGGTGGAAGATACCATCCTTGAACAAAACCCCGACACGGTCTGTGTGGAACTTTGCGCCACACGTCTTGCCTCCCTCCAGGATGCCGACCGGTGGCGAAATATGGACATCGTTAAAGTCATCAAACAAAAAAAAGCCCTGATGCTTTTCATGAACCTGCTTCTGGCATCTTTTCAGAAAAAAATTGCCGATAAATTTGATATCAAACCCGGCCAGGAAATGATCAACGCCATTGAATCGGCGAAGAAAACCGATGCCCTGATTGTGCCCGCTGACCGGGAAATACAAATCACCCTTTCAAGGGTGTGGCGGGGCATGGGGTTCTGGGAAAAAACCAAATTGATGATGTCCATTGTGTTTTCCTTTGGGGAATCCGATGGCATCCAGGAAGAAGACATTGAGCGAATGAAGCAGGAAGATATCCTCCAGACCCTGCTGGCCGATGTAAAAGAGGCCCACCCCATCATTGAAAAGGCCCTGATTGATGAAAGAGACCAGTATCTGGCCCAAAGCATCCGGTCAGCCCCCGGGGAGAAAATTGTGGCCGTGGTGGGAGCCGCCCATGTGCCGGGCATTAAACGCTATATGGCAGATGATGCCCCCATTGACCTTTCCAAGCTGAACCAGATACCGCCAGCGGGTAATCTTGGCAGCATATTAAAATGGTTGATTCCCGGCCTTATCCTTGTCTTGTTTGTAGCGGGATTTTTGATGGAAGGGAAAAACGCCGGAGCAGACATGATATGGATATGGATTGCCGCCAATGGTATTTTTGCAGGGTTGGGCGCCATTCTGGCCCTGGCCCACCCCTATACTATTTTATCTGCTATCATTGCCTCCCCCATCACCTCCTTAAACCCCATGGTCGCCGCCGGATGGGTATCGGGTCTTGTGGAAGCCTTTGCCCGAAAACCCAAGATTCGGGATCTGGAAGCCATCCCCCATGATATTGTTTCCATCAAGGGTTTTTGGCGGAACAATGTCACCCGAATCCTGTTGGTGGTCATTTTTACCAACCTGGGCTCTTCCATCGGCACCATGGCAGCGGTGCCCTTGATGCTGAAACTGCTTTCATGAGGAACTGAAGTTTCGCCTTGATTTACCCGATCTATCCGGGTTATGTTGGACAACCAATTTTAAAAACCATTACCCCAATATAATTTTTTCCTCCTTCGGATAAAAACGGGAGTTTTGTTTACCATGGACATTTTTGTCGCACGGCAGCCGGTTTTTTCCGGGAAAAAACAGGTTTTTGGATATGAACTGTTGTTCAGGAACAGCCTTGAAAATATATTTCCGGATATTGATGGAAACAAGGCCACATCCACGGTGCTATCCAATACATTTTTTTCCTTCGGACTGGATGAAATATTGGCAGGAAAACCCGGCTTAATAAATTTCACCCGGGAGTTGCTCCTTCAAAAGACCCCCCTGCTCTTTCCAAAGGAGCATATCATCATTGAGGTGTTGGAAGATATAGAACCAGACCCCCAGGTAATTGAATCATTACGGGAGTTGAAACAACAGGGATTTAGAATTGCCCTGGATGATTTTGTATACGATCCCAAATTTAAACCCATGATATCCCTTTGCTCCATGATCAAATTTGATCTTATGGCCACCCCTTTAGAAACCCTTGAACCGATTATAGCTCAGATCAAGGCCAATCATCATCTTACACTTTTAGCAGAAAAAGTAGAGACCTATCAGGAATTTGAACTTGCCAAAGAGATGGGATTCAGCCTGTTCCAGGGCTATTTTTTCGCAAAACCTGAAATCCTCTCCAAAAAAGAAAT
>CAXHYW010000903.1:0-1995 GCA_964021475.1 uncultured Desulfobacteraceae bacterium
CATAATCCACCACAGCTAAGCCCTCCACAATGTGGATGGCATCATAGTTACAGGATCTGACACAGTCCCCAAATCCTAGGCAGCCAAAGGTGCAGCCCTGGACCCCTGCCACTTGGTGGGCAGATGCACATCGTTGTTCCCCCCGGTATGGGGTGGATTGGAGGCGATCGGAGGTTTTGGCGCCACAATGGACTATGGCCCGGATCGGAATCATTTCACCCACTTCAACCCCCATAATCCCTGCGACAAGGATGGCGCAGGATTCTCCCCCCACCGTGCATTTGTTGACCGGAATTTGGTCGGTGACAACGGCCACGGCATAATCACTGCAGCCAAGGTAGCCGCAGCCGCCGCAATTTACCCCGGGCAGGGCTTCAATTACCGATTCGATTTTGGGATCCACCTCCACCTTGAATGTTTTATTTGCCCAGCCCAGAATATAGGAGAGGATTACGGCCATGACCAGCATGGTTCCGGCGGCGATGGACAGGGTAACAAGGATCATGGCAGCCCCACTTGGATTGAAGGGTCATGGGATGAAAGGTCAAGAGAGGCAAGGGCGGCAGGATTGCTAAAAATGTCTGGCTGGGGGGAAATACGGGTTGACACCTGCTCTTCCACAGGGGGCATGAGGGCATCCCGTATGCCGGAATCCACCCCGGTAAATCCCATGAAGGCAATGGCCAGAATCCCGCCGATAATAAGGGTGATGGCAGCCCCCTGGAAGGGTTCCGGAATGTCGGCAAGTTCCAGCTCTTCCCTGATGCCCGCCATAATCACAATGGCAATGGTGAATCCCACCCCGCCGAAAAATGCCAGGGTAATGGCCTTGCCAAGATCCCATGCATCCGCCGGGTTGTCAACGCCCGTAACATGGCTCATGATGGTCAGACAGGCAAAGAGGATGGCGCAATTGGTGGTGATAAGGGGAAGAAACACCCCAAAGGAACCATAGAGCATGGGAAAATATTTTCTTACATACATCTCCACAAACTGAACCGAAGAGGCAATGGCAAAGATATAAACGATATAACTTAATACGGTCAGATCGATCTTTGCTGCGGCCTGTTCCGGGAGGAAAAAACCGGCAATAAAGGAAGACACAGGGGCGCCGGGTATCAGCACCATGGTGGTGATACTCCAGGAGATCAGGGCGGCAATGCTGATGACAAAGGTGACGGCGCATCCCATGCCAAAGGCCATTTCCACCTTTCTGGAGACCCCCACAAAGGGGCAGATGCCTACAAAATAGTAGAGTACAAAATTATTAATCAGGGCTGCTGTCAGGGAAATCAGCAGTATGTCCAAAAGATACATCATAAACGGTGCCTATACCTCTCTTAAAGATAGCGAAAAAGATGGAAAAAAAGAAAGCGAAAAAAACAATGAAAAAAGTGGGTTACCCATTGTTAGACCTCCTGGCTTTTATGATGCCCATCCAGTTGACAAATCCCAGGAGCAATCCCAATGTGATAAATGCGCCGGGTGGCAGTACCATGATGACCCAGTCCGGCCAGGCGTCTGGAAGCACCCGTATTCCGAAAAGCATGCCGGTGCCCAGGATTTCCCTGACTGCGGCAATGCTGGCAAGCGCTAATCCAAATCCCAGGGCCTGGCCAATGGCATCCGAGGCTGCCGTGACCACGCCTTGTTTGGAGGCACAGACCTCGCAACGGCAGATGATGATGCAGTTAACGATGATCAAGGGAATATAGGGTCCCAGGGTTTTGCTCATCTGGAAAAAATAGGCGGCCAGAAAGCGGTCCGCAATGGTCACAAAGGTGGCAATGGTCAGGGTAAAAATAACAATGCGCAAATGGGGTTTTAATAAATTCCGGATCAGGCTGATGACAATATTGGCGCACAAAAGCACAAAGCCAACGGAACAGGCCATGGTCAGGGCAGGCTTCATGCCGTTGGTAACCGCAAGCGTCGGGCAAAGACCCAGGAGCTGTCGGTAGACCGGGTTTTCAGGTAAAATGCCCTGGACAAATC
>CAXHYW010000904.1:0-1991 GCA_964021475.1 uncultured Desulfobacteraceae bacterium
CCGGTTTTATCCATCACAATGGTGTCCAGTTTTGCTGCCATTTCAAGGGCCTGGCTGCGCTTGAATAAAATGCCGTTCTCAGCTCCTTGCCCTGTTCCGGCCATGATGGCGGTGGGAGTTGCAAGGCCCAGGGCACAGGGGCAGGCAATGACTAAAACTGCCACCATTCGGATCATGGAGGGGACAAACTCACCGGTCACCCCCCACCAGATACCAAAGGTGATGATGGCAATGGCGATGACCGCCGGTACGAAAACCGCAGCCACCCGGTCGGCCAGGGCCTGGATAGGGGCACGGCTGCCCTGGGCTTCCTGGACCATTCGTATGATCTGGGCCAGGGCGGTGTCCTTGCCCACCCGTGTGGCTTCAAATCTTAACAATCCCTCCCCATTGACAGTGCCCCCTGTGATGGGTTCTCCTGGACATTTATCCACGGGAAGGGGCTCACCGCTGAGCATGGACTCATCCACGGCTGAGGTTCCTTCGATGATTGTCCCGTCCACGGGAAATCGTTCCCCCGGGCGGATCAGGATGATATCCCCTGTTTTGACGCTGTTGATGGGCACAAGGACTTCAGACCCGTCCACTATTTTTGTGGCGGTTTTGGGAGTAAGGCCGATGAGCTTTTTAATGGCCCCTCCGGTTTTTCCCTTGGTTCGTGCTTCCAACAGTTTGCCAAATTTTATCAGGGTGATGATCACGGCAGATGTTTCAAAATATACATGGCCACTAAGTCCCGGGAGCAATAAAATGGCAAGGGAATAAACATAGGCCACCGAGGAGCCCAGGGCAATGAGGACATCCATGTTGGCGGTTTTGTTTTTCAGGCTGTTATAGGCCCCCCTGTAATAATCCCAGCCCGTATAAAACTGGACCGGGGTGGCAAGGGCAAGAAACACCCAGTTGACCCAAGCCCCATGGCTCCATGAGCCGATCAGGCCAAAATCCCTGGACATGCTCAGCAAAAACAGGGGCAGGGCAAAGGCGGCCCCCACCATAAATTTTCGGGTTTGATCGCCAATTTCCCGATTCCGTGCAATCTCCTCCACATCGGCCTCATCCATTCCCTCTTCCGCCAGTACAAGATCAAACCCCATCTCTTTCACCCGGGCAACAATATCGTTCATGGTGATTTCAGAGGGCAGGTAAGAGACGATCAATCGTTCCGATGCAAAATTAACAGAAGTCTTTATCACCCCGGCCACATTGTTGTTCAGGGTTCTTTCAATGTTGGCGGCGCAATTGGCACAGCTCATCCCGGTCACGGGTATCTCTTGCCGGGCCAATGCCACCGCAAATCCCAGGTCAACAATTTTTTCCACTATCTGATCCAAACGAATCTTATCCGGATCAAAGCTTACCATGGCCTGCTCGGCTGCAAAATTTACATTTAACTTTATGATGCCATCAAGCGGGTCCAGAGTTTTTTGGATATTGGCGGCGCAATTGACGCAGCTCATTCCGGTCACCGGTATGGTTAACGCCTGTTCTCCCATCCTGAAATTTCTCCTATAACTTTCTTGTATGGATTATCTGTTTTTAGGCAGTGTAAAAAAACTAAACAAAACTGCATTTTTATCAATTTAAGATAACCACAACTTGATAATTTGCAAAAAAAAATGCAGATCAACCTAAGTTTTGCATTTATTGAGTTTTCATGTATAGTATTTTCTTGGCAGAGGTTTGCCAGGGAAGAACCATGATGATAGCTGATTTATATTTAAAATGTGAATTCCAAAGCAGCAAAAAGCGGGAACAATCCCGTGGTTGTTATGACATTCTTACATCATAAGGTTTCTCAATGAATACCTACACCAAAATTATGCTGACAACCCTGCCCTTGGTTATTTTTTTTCTTCTTGCAACGGTGGGGACCACCTATCATTTTTCTAGAAATGCATTAATCGATTTAGCGGAAACCTGGCTGGACACCCGCCTTTCAGATGCCGTTGACATTGCCAGAACCCAGGAAAACATGCTCCATGAATATG
>CAXHYW010000905.1:0-1988 GCA_964021475.1 uncultured Desulfobacteraceae bacterium
CTCCGGAGTGACTGGAGTTCAGACGTGTGCTCTTCCGATCTGAAGCATCTTTCAATGATGTTTTCTGCACCAAGGGCTTTTTTACCGGCTTCGGCAACAATTCTCTTGTAAGACTCACCATTGATCATGATCTGCCATTTACCCGTACGAACGGGAGTGGCACCGCCTTTAAGAGAACCGGCTTTCAAACCTTTTTTACCGTCAAGGTTCTTTCCATCATCTGTTTTTTTCCAAATGGGAAGTCCCCATTCTTCGAAAAGATGTACGGAATCATCAACGTGGCGACCCAAGTCAAAGATAAGATCTTCACGTACAATACCCATAAGGTCATTTCTGACCATACGAACATAATCTTCGGGTTTGTTGTCACCAACATATGTGTTGATTGCGGAAAGACCCTGGGCTACTGCACCAGACCGCTCAAGGGCTGCTTTGTCACAAAGAAGAATGCTGATGTCGTCAGCTGCCCATTTTTTAAATTCAAATGCTGTTCCGCAAGCAGCCATACCGCCGCCAATAACCAGAACATCAACGTCTCTTTTTTCAACCTCAGGATCTCTTGTAGCTCTAAGCTCCCCAACAGGTTTATTCGGTAATGCCATTATATACCTCCAAAATTATATATAAAGTATCAAAATTAAATGAAGACTATTAGTTATGCAAGCTCTTTTGGAGCTACAAGAACAAAGCCGTCAGCTTCCTGGGTGCAGAGAAGACCAGACCAGAGGTCTTTACCTTTCATATCTGCATAGTCATTGGCTTCACCTTCAGGAGTAGTTCTGATAGGGAACTTAAAGCGTTTTACAACGCCGTTCCGGAACTTACAGGTCCACATGATGTCCTCAGTACCCATCATGGGCACAACAGACGCTCCCATTGGAACAAAGTCAGAGTACCCTCTGACTTCAATTGCCTGGGAAGGACAAATTTTAACACATGAATAGCATTCCCAGCACTGATCGGGCTCTTGGTTGTATGCTTTCATTTCGTTAGGTTCAAGAACCATCAGGTCATTGGGACAGATGTACATACACGCTGTCTTGTCCCCACCCTTGCAGCCGTCACATTTTTCTGCAATTACAAAAGATGGCATTTAAAATACCTCCATAATTTAAGTTAATCAAATCGCACAATACCGTTGTGCTACTATTTTTATTAACAACATAGACCGAATCGTTAACTGTTCAGTCTGGTAATCCGTAGCCAGTTCTTGGATCAAACAAGGCTTTCTAAGTGGTCAAGAAAAATCCTGCGCCTGATACAAGCTTCGCATAAATGTTAAGGCAATAGCACCCTGATATGCTTATTGTCAAGAAATTTAGAAAAAAGTTTGCTCCAGATTTTCGATTGTTTAGGTCTCTTAAAATTCATAACCACAACATACAAATTCCATGGAATAGAGGCTACCATATGTAGTAAGGAGAGCCGATCAAAAAGAGGCTGGAAAAATTAAGGGAATCCTGGTAATTTGAGTCTGTTCAAATTTCAAATGGAATAATTAAATTAAGGACACCAAAATGAGTGAAGATATGATACCGGTTCATGAACGAGACGCCATGCCTTTTAAGTGTTGTTCAGAAAATCCCTGCTTTAATGAATGCTGCCGTGACCTGTGCCAGGCATTGACGCCCTATGATATTTTACGGCTTAAAAGAAATTTGGGGATCTCTTCCCAGCAGTTTTTAAGAAAATATACCTCTCTGCATTACGGGCCTGGATCGGGTCTGCCCGTTGTTGAGTTTAAGCCCAATCCTGCCACGGGCCACGAATGCCCCTTTGTGACTTTGAAAGGATGTTCTGTGTACGCGGACCGGCCCGCCTCCTGCCGGCTCTATCCCCTGGCCCGGGCTATTGCACGGGATCGGCAAACAGGAGAGGTGAATGAATATTTTGCCATAATAGAAGAGCCGCATTGCAAGGGGTTTGGCCAAAAAACAGATCTGACGGTCCGTGAATGGATGGAAGGCCAGGCCGTTGATCTCCACAAT
>CAXHYW010000906.1:0-1984 GCA_964021475.1 uncultured Desulfobacteraceae bacterium
CAATGATCCGAAGAATGGTGTTGGATATATTATTCCATTCAAAGGACAGGGCACTTCAGTTGACATCCGTGGATGTTTTTGATTTTCTACAGGAGCTTGTCACCACTCTGGATCTAAAAATGAAAAAAGCCGGGATTGTACTGACCTTGAATATTCCCAGTCCCGGAATCGAGATCTCAATGGATAAGCATGTGTTGTTACCTGCGTTTCTGGCCATCCTTGAAAATGCCATTGATGCCTGTGTTGCGGTGGGGCAGACCCGATCTCATCTGGAAATAAAAATAGATGTGGTTTTGACAAAGCAACGAAGCCTGTTTAAAATCAGGGACAATGGCAAAGGACTTGCCAGGGATTTTCAAGAAGAAGTATTTTCTCTTTTTTATTCAGACAAGGGGGCAAAAGGCACCGGTCTTGGACTTTTTATTGCCCAAAGAGCGGTAAAACAGCACAAGGGAATTATAAAAATCGATTCTACCCCAGGAGAATATACGGAATTTTCCATCTCCCTTCCGGTCCAATGATTTAAAAAAAAACTGCCAAGGGTTGACCAGCCGAAAAATAGATCAACCGAAAAATAGATCAACCGAAAAATAAATTAACCAACACCATGGATCTCGTTGGTTACAGATAAAGGATCACCATGCACATAAAACAATTTAGATATTCAACGGATAATTTTGGGTACCTTGTTTTTTCAGATACACAGGGGGTTGCCATTGACGGGGGAAACCCAAGTGAGCTCCTTGATTTTGCCAAGGATCGGAGGGTTGCCATAAAATATGTAACCAATACCCATTTTCACCAGGACCACACCGGTGGAAACGCCGCGCTCCTGGAAAAGACAGACGCCCTGTTTCTGGATTGCCGGACGGTTACGGAATGCCAAAAGATAACCCTGAATGCTGAAACCATTGAGATCATTCCAACACCGGGTCATACAAAGGATGATGTTTGTTTTAAGGCGGATGATTTTCTGGTGACCGGGGATACCCTGTTTAATGGGACGGTGGGAAATTGTTTTTCAGGCGATTTAAGCCTCTTTTTCAGATCTTTAAAAACACTGCTCTCCTTTCCAGGGGAAACAAAAATCTATGCAGGCCATGATTATGTGCAGGAATCCCTGAATTTTGCCGTAACCATAGAAGCGGATAATCCGAACATTACGACCTATCTTCAAACTTATGATCCAAGCCTTGTTGTTTCAACATTGGCCGATGAATTGTTGGTAAACCCCTATCTTAGGTTTAACGACCCGGGTATGATAGCCTTGATAGAAAAAAAGAAAATGCCCGTTGCCACAGAGGAACAGCGGTTTATCTCCATCATGGAAATATATTGATTTCTCCTTTGTAAGCCATTGATTAATTCTCAATTGTTCTTAACTTAGTAAGAAATTTATGTCTTCTGCTCGTCCCGCTGTCACAGGCAGGAGAGCGGTTAGATATTTCTATCGATTTTTGGAGATGGCGTTAATGCTTGATAAAAATATTAAACTTTCAGCCGATTCCCAGGAGCCTGTATTCGCACTGGGTCGGCAGCTTACCATTGAATACTATGACTGCGGGCAGGATCTTCTGGTCAACAAAGATACCGTTGAAAAAGCGTTGCTCAAGGGTGCCAATGATAGCGGTGCCACCATTATCAGTTCCTCTTTTCATCAGTTTGACCCCCAGGGGGTGAGCGGGGTGGTGATTATTGCAGAGTCCCACTTCACTGTGCATGCATGGCCGGAACATGATTATGCCGCCGTTGACATATTTACCTGTGGCGACAAAATCAATCTGGATGTTGCCATCCATTCCATGGAGGACTCCTTTGGTGCCGGGCGGGTGGTGATTTCTTCAGATCAGAACAGAGGACTTGTTTCGTCTCCCCCTAAATCAGAACCGAAACCAGAATTAAATACTCTAAAAGATAGGAACACACTGCCCATTTCCTGGAAAAAGGCCTATGACAAAAAGGATCCCTGGGGAGTGTTAACCTC
>CAXHYW010000907.1:0-1977 GCA_964021475.1 uncultured Desulfobacteraceae bacterium
CTACACATAGAGGCACACTCTTTCCCTACACGACGCTCTTCCGATCTAATTTTTCCGGATACACAGGTTCCCCCAACAGCTTGTCTAAGCCCATTCCATTTATCAATACGGATTATTTTAATTTTAAATATGGCAACACCCAGGCAGGTGAGCGATATATCGATGCCCAATGGCTGTCTTCCACCCCCTATGTGAGCACCACCATGAATGGGGCCCAAACCCTGTTTGGAGTTAACTTTGCCGATGGCCGGATCAAGGGGTATGGATACAGCCGGGGCAACAACGATCCCCGGGAGAAAAAATTCTATGTAAGATTTGTCTGGGGGGAAGAATATGGAAAAAATAAATTTGAAAAAATGGAAAACGCCACCATCCTCGACCATGCCACGGGCTTGACCTGGATGGCAGATGACAGCGGCAGTCCCATGACCTGGCAGGATGCCCTGGCCTATGCAAAAGAAAGCGTCCATGGCGGCAATGCTGACTGGCGGCTGCCCAATGCCAAGGAACTTCAATTTATTGTGGATTACACAAGATCCCCGGATACCAGCAATTCCCCTGCCATTGATCCTTTGTTCACATCAAGCCCCATTACCAATGAGGCGGGTCAGGCAGATTATCCCTGCTATTGGACCTCAACCACCCATCTGGATGGCCCCCGGCCAGGGGGGTCTGCTGTGTATATTGCCTTTGGCAGGGCCATGGGACAGATGCATGGCCAAACCATGGATGTCCATGGGGCCGGTGCCCAGCGAAGTGATCCCAAGACCGGCCAACCCGCTCTTGGCCACGGCCCCCAGGGAGATGCTGTGCGGATTAAAAACTATGTCCGCCTGGTTCGGGGGGGCGATGTCATACCGACCTCATCCAATGAACCCGGGGACCAGACCCAATATCCCTTTGTCTCCACCATTGACAAGGGGTACGAGGCAGACACCTCCCAGGGGGCCCAATCCAATTCGGGTCTGTCCCGGCAGCCGGGTCAGTCCAATTCTTCAAGGCAATCCCCCCCCAGAGGGCAGAACAGCAAAGGTCCGGGGGGCAAGAATTTTGTGGAACGCCTGGATCAGGATGGGGACAGCAGGGTCTCAAGGTCAGAATTTCACGGCCCGCCAGCCCATTTCAATCGTTTTGACAGCAACCGGGACGGCTATATCACCCGGGACGAAGCACCCAAGGGTCCGCCTCCCAAAGGTTGAGACCTATAAAACACGCTCGGACCTATAAATATGTTGATTTTTTCACGGTGTTCCATATAAAAGATTGGGTGTAAAGCATTGTTGACTATTACTTTGAAAAGAGAGAATCAATGAAAAAGAGCGACCCCTATGCCGGATTTGAACAAGGCCCCATTCGTCCCCCCAGTGAAAGCGGGAGTCTTCTGATCCGTGCCACCCGAAATTGCCCATGGAACCGCTGTACATTTTGCGGACTTTACAAGGATCAAAAATTCAGTCTGCGGCCTGTGGCTCATGTTCTCAAGGATATTGATCTCATCCAGGGATATATCCAGGAGATTAATAAAGGCACCGCATTGATGGAAAAGCGTGATCACATGGCCTTCCATGCAGCCAGCAACTGGGTTCAAAACGGGATGAAATCCATTTTTCTCCAGGACTCCAACAGCCTTATCATGAAACCCGATGATCTTGTCACCATTCTGGTATATTTGAAAGAGGCCTTCCCAAAAACCGAGCGGGTGACCTCCTATGCCCGATCCCATACCATTGCCCGGATCAGCGATCAAAACCTTGAGCGCATGGCCGCAGCAGGCCTTAATCGTATCCATATTGGCATGGAGTCCGCAGATGACAGGGTATTGTCTTTTGTTAAAAAGGGAACCAACAAGGAAAACCAGATTCGTGCCGGTAAAAAAGTCAAACAGGCTGGCATGGAATTATCAGAGTATTTTATGCCCGGTATCGGGGGGGAAACATTTTCCAGGGAAAATGCGCTGGAGACCGCCGATGCCTTAAA
>CAXHYW010000908.1:0-1975 GCA_964021475.1 uncultured Desulfobacteraceae bacterium
GAGCTCTACACATAGAGGCCCCCTCTTTCCCTACACGACGCTCTTCCGATCTGATCGGAAAGACGCCTGGCCATCTCAACTTCTGATTCAATTCCTTCGGGTCCTTTAATGTCCGGCATGGGATCCTGGTGGGAAAATCCTTGCTCTCCTTTGTGAAAAGAAGCAGCCATTGAGAAAATGGCTTTCCCTTTTTGAACCGCTACCACCCGGCGGGTGACAAAGCTTTTTCCGTCGCGGATGCAGTCCACTGTATATACAATGGGCAGTGCGGTATCCCCGGCGCGCATGAAATACCCATGGAGACTATGGGCCTGAAATCCCGGTACCAGGGTTCTTGATGCGGCAGAAAGGGACTGACCAATGACCTGGCCGCCAAAAACATTTCCATACCCCAGATCCTGGCTTTGCCCTCGGAAAATATTCTCTTCAATTTTTTCCAGTTTTAACAGCTGAAGTAACTCTTCCAGAACATTTTCCTCGTAACAGACCGTCATTTTCGCATCCTTTTTTTGGGTAGTTCATCACCCGGTAATTGACCCTCCTTGCTGACGGGATGGATTAGCATACCATCCTTGGGGGAGGAATTGAATTGGTTTTTCAAAGGGTTATAAATTGTGTCAAAAATTTTTGTAGAAGTATCCAAAATAATCCTTGACTGTAATGAACAGATAGACTTATGTATACATTAATGAATTTTAAGAAACAGCCGATGAAAAAAATGAATCTGGAAGAATTTGCATACGAATCGATAATCAAGCTCATACTTGAAAATCATTTTAAGCCTGGTGATTTCTTGTTGGAAACTGAACTTGCTGATACTCTTGAACTTAGCAGGACTCCAGTCAGACAAGCCTTAAGTCAACTCGTTGCTGAAGGATTTTTAGATAAAAAAAGAAAGAAAGGCTGCTTTATTCCTTCCTCCACTCCCCAGGATGCAAAACATGTTTTTTATGCAAGAGAACATATAGAAGGCCTGACAGCAGCCTCTGCTGCACGGTATGTTGTGGACAAGGACATCGAATATCTCTATGCGCTGATAGAGAAAGAAAAAAATGTAATAAATCCTGGGACACAGGAAGGAAAGATGACCTACCTGAAGATTAATGAAAGTTTTCATTTAGGCATTGCCAGATTCAGTCGCAACAAATACTTAGAACAATATTGCAGGCATAGCTTTTGGCGTTCTCATACATATATTTTTTTCTTTGATACCGATTACACCGGATCGACTTCCGGGGAGCAAAAGGTAGGGCCAAGACAACATATTGAGATCGTGAGGGCGATTGAAAATCGAAATGAAGAAAAAGCTGGCGATCTAATGAGACAACACGTGCAAACCACATTTGAAAAGCTGTTTGTCAGAGTTTAGATAGATCAAGATCTGGTGATAAATATAGCGGTATCATCATTAATATAGACATTAAAGAATACTATTAAAACATAAGAGGTGGGAATGAAATTTCTTGTTTTAGGCGGATGTGGTCTTCAGGGGAGAACTGTGCTGCATGATTTGGCATCTGATAATGAGGTTAGTGAAATTATTTGTGCGGATATACAGTTTGATGAATTATCAAAGATTGAAAGTTTTACTAATATGAGTAAAATTCGCACTGTCACTGTGGATGCTCAAGATAAGAATGCGCTGATAAACCTTTATAAAAAAGTGGATGTGGTTATTGATCTTCTCCCAAAAGAATTCCAGCAGTTTGTCAATGAAGCAGCTATAGAAGCAAGGGTCAGTATGGTGAATACGAATTATGATTATGCAGGGGCATTTGATGAACGAGCTACATAAGCCGGGATAGTAATTATGCCGGAGTGCGGTTTAGACCCCGGAATTGACCTGATCACATATGGTCATGCAAAAACCAAGTTTGATGAACTTCATGTGATTAATTCATATTGTGGCGGTTTCGATCGGAAGCTCGTCGTGTCGGGAAAGAGGGTGCCTCTATGTGTGATTCTCGGTTGTTGC
>CAXHYW010000909.1:0-1966 GCA_964021475.1 uncultured Desulfobacteraceae bacterium
CAGGCGGGTGATCGCGGTGGGAACCACCTCGGTCAGAACCCTTGAGTATTTGTCAGATGACAAGGGGTGTGTGAGTCCCGGTGTGGGCAATTGTGATCTGTTTATCTATCCGGGGTATACCTTTAAATGTGTGGATGCCATGGTGACCAATTTCCATCTGCCCAAGTCCACGCTGTTGATGCTTGTGTCGGCATTTTATTCCAGGGACAAAATGATACAGGCGTATGAGACAGCCATTGCACAAGATTATCGATTTTTCAGTTATGGTGATGCCATGCTGATTGAATGAAACTTTAAGGACATTAAATAACCTATTATGCTATCGTTTGAATTATTAAAGGAATCAAGGGAAACTTCCGGGTCCCAAAGTTGCCGGGCCCGCCTGGGACACATAAAAACAGACCATGGGTCCATTCAGACACCCATTTTCATGCCGGTTGGCACCCAGGGCGCCGTAAAAGCGATTTCCAAAGAAGATCTGGACCATTGTGGTGCCCAGATTATTTTGGGCAACACCTATCATCTGTATTTAAGGCCGGGGCCTGAAGTGATGGAACACATGGGGGGGCTCCATGAATTTTCCGGTTGGAAAAAACCCATGTTAACCGATTCCGGGGGGTTTCAGTTTTTTTCCCTGGCCAAACTGTCCAAATTCACCGATGAGGGGGTTAAATTTCAGTCCCACATTGACGGGTCCCGCCATTTTTTCTCACCGGAAAAGGCCGTTGAGATCCAATTGACATTGGGGTCGGATATCATGATGTCCCTTGACTGGTGCATGGGACATCCTGCCACAAAAGCTCAGACCATGGAAGCCTTGAACAAAACCACCAACTGGGCCCAAAGAGGCTATGATTTCTGGCAGGAAAAAGGGGGGAAGAACAATCTTTTTGGTATTGTCCAGGGAGGGATGTTCAAGCAGTTAAGAACCCTGTCCGCAGAGCAGCTTACCCAAATAGATTTTCCCGGATTTGCCATTGGCGGACTTTCGGTGGGGGAGCCCACCGAGCTGATGTATGAGATGGCAGACCATACCCTGCCGCTTTTGCCAAGGGAAAAGCCCCGGTATATCATGGGGGTGGGCACCCCTGAAAATCTGGTGACGCTTGTGGAAATGGGGTGCGATATGTTTGATTGTGTGATGCCATCCCGCAACGCCAGAAACGGTCAGTTGTTCACATCAACGGGAACCATTAATATTTATAATGCAAAATTTAAAATGGACAAAGGACCCATTGATGAGGCCTGCCAATGTTATACCTGTCAAAATTATTCAAGGGGGTATCTTCGGCACCTGTACAAGTCCCGTGAGCTTTTGGCCTATCGGTTGAATACCATCCATAATCTTTATTATTACCTTGATCTCATGGCCAAAATGCGTCATGCCATAGGGCAGGATCAGTTTTTGGAATTTAAAAAAGATTTTTTCGCAAAAAGGAGAAAGTGATTTATGCATGAAATGGGCATTGCCGAAGAATTGGTAAAAATAGCAATGGATGCAATCCCGGAAGATATGGATGACCCTAAGGTGGCTATTCTCAATTTGAGAATCGGAAAATTGGCTTCCGTGGTGGAGCACAGCCTGACCTTTTGCATTGAAATCATCACCAAGGACACTCCTTTGGAAAATGTGAAGCTTGTGATCGAGTCGGTTCCGGTTAAAATCCATTGTAAGGTTTGCCATCAAGAGTGGGAAGTGGATACCCCTATGTTTAAATGTCCGGACTGTGAAAATGGGGAGGTGGAAATGATTTCCGGAAGAGAAATTGAGATCACTTCCATGGAATTGGCAGACGCGTAATTAAAAAAAAGGAAAGAACCATGGAAATAAATATTCAAAAACGAATACTTGAAAAAAACGAAACAGACGCAGACCGCAACAGGGCATACTTTAAAGAAAATAATGTGTTCGTCCTGAACATGATGTCATCCCCGGGGTCGGGGAAAACCGAAACCCTGTGCAAAA
>CAXHYW010000910.1:0-1963 GCA_964021475.1 uncultured Desulfobacteraceae bacterium
GTTACCGAGAATTTCAGGAATCCATATCCACCGTCTTGCCAAGGCGATGGGATCTTGTTATAAAACACTTTTTAATGAGTATAAATTTCTGGCAGACAGATGGGACGGGTAAATTGGGAATAAATGATTGTGGCAGGTTTTTGGTTTTTGAAGGAATTGACGGGTCGGGTAAAAGTACCCAGATTCAGCAGATCCATAAGCGGTTGAAAAATAAAGGAATGAATGCCGTCGCAACCTGTGAACCCACGGACGGGCCGGTGGGCTCTTTGATCCGGAAAATGCTGGCCGGAAGTGTTGAAACGGATCAGCTCACCATTGCATCGCTTTTTGCAGCCGACAGGACCGATCATTTGCTGAACAAGGCAAATGGGGTCAAGGCAATGGTGGACCAGGGACAGGTGGTTTTGTGTGATCGGTATTATTTTTCCTCTTATGCCTATCATGCCCAATATATGGAGATGGATTGTGTGATCCAGGCAAACGCTTTAAATGCCAAAATCCTCAAGCCCACAGCCACCCTGTTCATCGACGTGGACCCGGATATTTGTCTTGAACGGATCCTTAACAATCGGGATTCTTTGGACATGTATGAAAAGATTGATATTTTAAAGCGGGTGAGGGATAATTATTTTCTGGCCTTTGAGAGATTAAAGGATCAGGAACAGGTCATCATCATCGACGGCAATGACTCCCAGGCCTGTGTGGAGGAACGTATCTGGAAAGAAATCCAGCAATTGTTGTGAAATTTGCGTGTGCTAAAGGCCAATTAATGAATAAAACTGATATGAAAAAAATTTGTATTATTGACGGCCAGGGCGGCGGCATTGGATCTGCTATTATTAAACGGATCAAGGAGCGATTTGGGGAGAGTATAGAGGTAATCGCTCTTGGGACCAACGCCATTGCAACTGCCCAGATGCTCAAAGCAAGGGCAAACAAAGGGGCCTCTGGCAGCAATGCCATTGTGCAGACGGTTAAAAAGGCCGATGTTATTATCGGCCCTGTGGGGATTCTCATGCCCCACGCCATGATGGGGGAGGTTACCCTGGAAATGGCAGAAGCCATTTGCCTTTCAGAGGCAAAAAAAATATTGTTGCCCCTGACCCAGGAGAACATCTCCATTGTGGGGGTGTCAGGATTGCCCCTGCCCCTTTTGGTGGATGAGCTTCTATCAACCCACTTATCGTTTTTAGACAAGGAGAAAACAAGCCATGTGTGAAGCAAATGCATATATAATGGAAGATGAAAAGGAAACATTGGTCATGGAAGCCGTGGACAAGGTTGAACCCGAAGAGGACGGGGTTCGCCTGATATCTATTTTCGGTGAGCAAAAATTTATTAAGGGGGCCATCCACTCCCTTTCCCTTGTGGATCACAAAGTATACATCCAGGTCAGAAATTAGGGATGGCTTCTATTTTAATGGGTTAATCACCAACCCGATTTAATCACAAAGACAAAAGAGGCCATGGTTTTTTAAACCATGGCCTCCTTGGGTTTAGTATTAGATTTGTTTTACCATCCCAGGGTCAGGTAATCGTGCATGGAGTTGGCAACATCCCGTCCGGCTCCCATGGCAAGGATAACGGTTGCAGCACCCGTGACAATGTCACCTCCGGCCCAGACACCTCGTTTGGAGGTTTTGCCGGTGGCAGGATCCGCCACAATGTTGCCCCACCGGTTCAGGTCCAGATTCGGGGTGGAGTTGGTCAATAGCGGATTGGCATTGGAACCCACCGATACCACCACAAGATCGCAGTCCATTTTGTACTCAGACCCTTCAATGGGAACAGGCCTTCTTCTGCCCGAGTCATCCGGCTCTCCCAATTCCATCTTCAGGCATTCCATGCCCGTAAGACGTCCGTTTTCGTCTCCAAAAAACTGGGTGGGATTGGTCAGGAGAACAAATTCAATTTTTTCTTCTTCTGCATGGTGGAGTTCTTCTTCCCTGGCAGGCATTTCATC
>CAXHYW010000911.1:0-1937 GCA_964021475.1 uncultured Desulfobacteraceae bacterium
TTGTCGCCCCTGTGTTTTTATCTCTCCTTTCCCGTTCTTTTTTTTCTTTTCTTTTATTCCTATACCAAGCGATTTACAAAATACTGCCATCTTTACCTGGGATTTGCCATATCCCTTGCACCTGTGGGTGCCTGGGTCGCCATCACCAACAGTCTCTCCCCTGGGATTGTTTTTTTATCCTTTGGCCTTTGGACCTATATTGCCGGGTTTGATATTTTGTATGCCTGTCAGGATATCGATTTTGACCGGGAACAGGGGCTTTTTTCCCTGCCGTCCAAAATCGGTCCCCATAAGGCCATGATGATTTCTTCTTTGCTCCATGTGGTGACCATGGGCTTTTTTCTGGCCATGTACGCAAGCTTCCACATGCATTGGGTTTTTTTGATGTTTCTGGCCGGTATTGCGGCTCTTCTGATCATCGAACATAAACTGGTCAAACCCGATAACCTGACCCATATTGATGTGGCATTTTTCCATATCAATTCGGTGGTCTCCGTGCTGTTGTTTGTCGGTGTTTTGGTTGAGGGGGTTCTCAGGTGAAAACAAGTCCCGATTTTCCGAATCAGAACAAGACCATTGTGGTGGCCATATCAGGCGCCTCTGGTTCCATCTACGGAGTCCGGTTGATAAAGGGATTGGTTGAAGCAAAATGCCGGGTGCTGATCATCCTTTCCCATGCTGGCCAAAAAGTATTGGCCCATGAAATGGGAGTTGATCCGGAAACCTCTTTTCTGTTGTTTCTTGAGCAATACGGAGTGGATTTTGACAATGCCATTATTCCTGAGATTTTTTTCCAGGACCAGATCGCCTCGGCACCCGCCTCGGGCTCTTTTGTCCACCATGGCATGGCGGTGGTTCCCTGTTCCATGAAAACCCTTGCTGCGGTAGCTTCCGGGTATGCAGACAATCTGATTACCCGGTCCTGTGATGTGAGTTTAAAGGAGAAACGTTGTCTGGTGCTGGTTCCCAGGGAAACCCCCTTTGGGCTGATTCATCTGGAAAACATGGTTCGGGCGGCAAGGGCCGGTGCCGTGATTCTGCCGCCCAATCCTTCTTTTTATACTTTTCCTGAAACCATTGAAGCGCTTGTGGACACGGTGGTGGCCAGAATTATGGATCATCTTGGGGTGGTTCACCGGCTGGGGACTCGGTGGGAATCTTGATCAACAGCAAAAATAAGCCACTTATTCAGGAAATCATCAGCACCCTTACCCAGGGCGGATACAAGGCCTATATCGCCGGGGGGGCCGTCAGGGATATGTTGTTGAACCAGATTCCCGGGGATGTGGATCTTCTGACAAATGCCCCTGCCCGGGAAGTGGCAAATCTGTTTGCCCACATGGATACCCGCCAGGTGGGCAAATCTTTTCCCATCTGTCTTATCAACGGGATTGAGGTGGCCTCCTGCCGGGCAGGAGGTGCCAAGGATAACTTTCCCTTGGATACTTTTCCAGAGGATGACCTGGGAATGCGTGATTTTACCATCAACAGTATGGCCTGGGATCCTGTTTCAGACACCCTGGTGGATCCCTTCGGCGGACGAGAGGATCTTATCAACAAAATCATCCGGTTTACCCGGGACCCAGGTGAGAGGATAATGGAAGATCCCTTACGTATGATCCGGGCATGCCGGTTTGTGGCCCGCCTTGATGGGAAGTTGGCATCAGCCTCTTTACAGGCCATTTTAACCCATGCCCCCCTGATCGACCTGGTTGATGGACAGGTGGCCGGACAGGTGCCTGGAGAACGGATTTGCCTGGAATTAATCAAGGCCATGGGGCTTACAAACCCTTCCCGGTTTTTTAGAATTCTCCACGAAACAGGTCTTTTGGCAAGAATATTGCCCTGTCTTGACCGGTGTTTTGATCTGGATGGGGGGCCTCACCATGGGGAAACCGTGTTTGAACACAGTATGATGGTGGGGGATGCCCTGCCTG
>CAXHYW010000912.1:0-1936 GCA_964021475.1 uncultured Desulfobacteraceae bacterium
GGCCACCTGGACCATGATTTCCTGGCCTTCCGTCAGCAGGTCTTCAATGCTGCATCCAGATGTCAGAGCGGCTTTCCAGGAGCCATGGGTCTGGCCCATCTGGGTGGTTTTCATGGAGGAATCCTCCATCTCCCCCTCGGGGTCAACATCGGTGTCCTGTTCAAATTTCTGGTACATTTTATGGCTTGCCGTATCTAGCACATCATCCACATAGATAAAGGCAGCCATGTCAAAGCCGATGTCCACAAAGGCTGCCTGCATGCCGGGAAGGACCCGTTGAACCCGGCCCTTATAGATGTTCCCGGCAATGCTGGTCTCATCTTCCCGCTCAATGAAAACCTCGACAATGGTGCCGTTTTCAAGGAGGGCGACCCTTGTTTCATGGGGGGCTGAATTTACAACAAGCTCTTTTAACATGGAATTATCCTTGGGCTATTTTTTTAATTCTTGCCGTCTGTAGGGCGGTGGCATCTATCTTGAAATATTTTGCCAAAACCTCAGTGGGCCGAATGTTTCTGGTATTGTATTGCTGCAAGACCATTTGAATGGTGGTCGGATCAATAAGGGTGATGTTTTGAACAGATTGTCTTAAATCCGTTCGTCTGATCTTACCTTTTTTGCTGCGATCTTCCACTATGAATTCAGATAAATTCAAGAACTGGTCAATGCTTTCTTGATCCAGGCAGGGGGCAGAAAGCCGGATTTTGTAGGCAGATCGTGTGGTGTCTTCCTGCCTGAGCTTGGAATGGTGCCGGCATTCAATTACCTTAAGCCCCGTGGGAAGCGCAGTGTTTAATATCTCTTTTATCTTGTCCGGGCGGCTGCCTGTCTCAAGATAGATATACAGGATCTCTCTTTCGCTTTCCATCCCTAAGGGCAGGGCATTATCAAAGGAAATCTTCATGATCGGGTTGAATCCTTTGGAGTATTTAACCACGAGGCCGGCCCGTTTTATGGCGCGTTCAACAATGGTGGCAAGTTCCAGGTGGCCGAAAAATCGTGCCCGGTCCAGTTTTGAAAAGAGAACATCAAATTTGGAAAAGGCCTCATCGGGCAGCAGGGTTGGCAAAGCGGGTGTGGAGGGTGTCGTTGGAATGGGGGTCACCCCATGGAGAACCGGCTGGATCTTTTTAAAATCGCAGATCCCGCACCCTGCGCATTCGTGGTCCCGGCAATCCAGCGTTGCAGCTTGTTCGTTTGCCAGTTGGAACTCTTTTTTCAAGAAGGCCTTAGTTACCCCGGAATCAATATGGTCCCAGGGCAGTGCTTCGTCGTCACTTCTTTCCCGGGAGGTATAAAATAACGGATCAATGCCGGTGTCTGCAAAGGCTTTTTCCCAGAGGTCAAACCTGAATTTATCGGTCCATCCGTCCAGGCGGCAGCCATTCTCAAAGGCGGCAATGAGTAAGGGGCCAAGCTTTCTGTCTCCCCGGGCAAATACCCCTTCCAACAGGCTCATTTTCGGGTCCTGCCACTTGAGCTTAATTTGTTTGTGCCGCAGATTGTCTTTAAAATATTGTGTTTTTTCCTGGGTCTGTTCAAGGGTCATCTGGGAATGGCGCTGGAACGGTGTGTGGGCCTTGGGGATGAAACAGGCCACCGAGACGGTGATGCCCTTTTTCCCCTTGGCGTAGGCTACAGCCAATTGGGTGGAAAGGCGGCAGATGCCTTCTATATCTTCCATCTCTTCAAAGGGCAGGCCCATCATAAAATAGAGCTTTATGTTTTTCCAGCCCAGTTCCAGGGCATTTTTAACCGTGGCGCTGATGCTTTCTTCGGTGAGGTTCTTGTTGATAATGTCCCGAAGTCTCTGGGTGCCGGCTTCCGGGGCAATGGTGAATCCTGTTTTTCGAACCGTTTTGATCAACTCCATGAGTTCCGGGGTGAGAGATCGGAAGAGCACACGTCTGAACTCCAGTCACTCCGGAGAATCTCG
>CAXHYW010000913.1:0-1927 GCA_964021475.1 uncultured Desulfobacteraceae bacterium
GAGATGGATTGCGAGCTGATCACGGTTGAAGGGGAAAACTCGGCCATGAACGCGGTTATGGCCGCCTCTCTTGCAGGAGGGCGGGTATTCACCGCCACCTCTTCCTGGGGGCTTGCCTTTATGTATGATGCGGTTCTGGCCACAGCCGGTGCCAGGGCGCCGGTGGTCATGGTCAATGTGAACCGGGAAACACCGGGTATTATTGCGGTATCATCCGGCCAGCAGGACATGATTTCCACCCGGGATAGCGGGTGGATATTTTTAATTGCCGAAGATTGCCAGGAAGTCATGGACATGGTTCTTCAGGCATATCGCCTGGCAGAAGATTATGACATCCAGGTGCCGGTGATGGTGCATTATGACGGATTTTATCTTTCTTATCTGTCCGAAGGGGTGGATATTCCGTTTCAGGAAGATGTGGACACCTTTCTTTCCGTCTTAAAAGACCAGCCTGAAAGAACAAAACTTACTCCCGGTGGGAAAATGGGTTGTGGGTCCCATGGTATTCTGGGCGGATATCTGGAATTGCGTCACAAACACATGTCGGCCATGGAAAGAGCCAAAGACAAATTTGATCTTATAGACAAAGAATATGAAGCTATTTTCGGAAGATCCTATGGCGGGCAGGTTGAAGAATACAGAATGGAAGATGCCGATGTGGTTTTGGTGGGGTCTGGTTCCATGTGCGGGACCATTAAAACCGTGATCGATAAAAAACGGGAACAAGGGGTCAAAGTAGGTCTTTTGAAAATGAGAATGTATCGTCCCTTTCCGTCTGAAACACTGATAGCTTCCCTTA
Organism: uncultured Desulfobacteraceae bacterium; assembly: GCA_964021475.1. Lineage (GTDB taxonomy): Bacteria > Desulfobacterota > Desulfobacteria > Desulfobacterales > Desulfobacteraceae > NBML01. Next base: position 800 of record CAXHYW010000913.1, read on the forward strand.
AAGGCAAAAAAGCCATTGGCGTTGTGGACAGAAGTCTTGCCTTTGGGTTTAAAGGCGGTCCTATTTATACAGAACTCAAAGCATTTGAAACACAGCTGGAAGGTTCTAAAATGATAAGCTTTCTGGATGGCATCGCCAATACAGACATCACCACCGACAATGTGGGACAGATGATTGATATCATTTGTGATCTTGCCGCAGGAAAAGAGGTCCGGGAAGTCACCTGGGTGTGTTATCCAGAAGCCCATGAAGCATCGCCAAAAACAGGAGGGCAATAAGATGGCCGAAATAAAGAAAATCAAACCAACTAAGATCCTGGATCATTTTGTCCATGAGGATCCCTTTTCCAAGGGAGTGGCATTTTGTCCGGGTTGCGGGCTGGAATTGTTATTGCGACTTATTCCAAGGGTTCTAGGCAATGATATTGTCATCACCGGCACTCCGTCTTGTTCAGCACCGGTACTTCTTGGTCAGAATAATCAATCCTGGCATACCCTTTCCTATTTTGGAACCTTGATGACCGGTGCTGCGGCGAATGCCACAGGTCTTGCAAGGTATTATAGAAAAGCGGGGATAGACAACACCGTGGTTTGTTTTAACGGAGATGGAACGGCTGCTGATATTGGATTTGGAAACCTGTCCGGGGCTGCCGAACGAAACGAACCCTTTATTTATATCTGCTATGACAATGAAGGATATATGAATACAGGGATTCAAAAGAGTGGAACAACCCCTTATGGTGCAACCACGACAACCACACCGGTGGGATCCATTCACAAAGGGAAAAATCTTCGCCGGATGAATCTGGCTTTGAAAATGGCCATGCATAAGATTCCGTATGCAGCGACTGCAACTTTGAGTGATTTGGATGATTTGGCGAAAAAATTGAAGAAAGCCAAAGAAGCCAAAGAAAGAGGATTTGCATTTCTGCATATCCTGGCACCCTGTACAACAGGATGGGGTCATAAACCCGAAGACACGATTGAGGTCTGCCGCAGGGCTGTTAATACCAATTATTTCCCCCTTTGGGAAGCGGTTGACGGCAAGATTCGGATGACCAAAACCGTTAAAAAGCCCAAACCGTTATCAACCTATACCGAGCTGAGTAAAAAATTCGCACATATGACC
>CAXHYW010000914.1:0-1926 GCA_964021475.1 uncultured Desulfobacteraceae bacterium
AGACAATTTAAAAGTTCACAGTAAAAGTCTTCGAACATAATCCAAATTTTTAATTTTGAGGTGAGACATGACCGATAAATCCGAATCCATTACGCCTGAAATAGTAACTGATGAAGACGATAAACAAGAAAGTGGTTTGGTACAGCAAAGTGTTAAACCCGATATTTTATATCTGGTTCCCATAACAGGTCGCCCCCATATGCCAGCCCAGGTCCAGCCGTTGATTGTTAACAAGAAACGATGGGAGGAAACCCTGAGCAAGGCAAGTCGTGATTCTCAAAGCCTTTTGGGTCTATCCTATTTGAGCGAGGTTAAGGGGAAATATGTTTATAAAGAAGATTTTCCCAAGGTCGGGTGCGTGGTCCGCATGATGAATATTACAGATGTGGAAGGCCATATCCAGTTCATCGCCCAGGGACTTGAGCGCTTCAAAATTGTAAAGTTTTTTTCCGACAAACCCCCCTTTGCAGTCCAGGTGGAATATTTTGATAAAATGGAGGAGGATGAAGATAAGGTCAAGGCCTATGCCATTTCCATCATCAGTTCCATTAAGAAGCTTTTGTCTTTAAATCCGCTGTACTCAGAGGAACTCAAACAATATTTGGGTCGGTTCAGTCCGAACGAGCCCTCTCCTTTGACGGACTTTGCCGCTGGCATAACCACCGCATCCGGGGATGATCTCCAGGAAGTTTTGGAACTGGAATCCATTATTGAACGGATGAAAAAAGTGCTGATGCTTCTCCAAAAAGAGATCGAGATCGCCAAGCTCCAGACCAAAATTCAGAAGGACCTGAACACCCAGGTGGATGACAGCAAGCGCAAGTTCTTTTTAAAGGAACAACTCAAGGCTATCCAGAAAGAATTGGGCATGCAAAAGGATGACAAAACCTCTGATGTGGATAAATTCAAAGCTAAATTTGAAGCGCTCAACCCGCCGGAGCATGTGGTGGAGCGTTTTGAAGAGGAGATTGAAAAACTATCCGTATTGGAGACAGGGTCTTCTGAATACGGGGTCACCCGAAATTACCTGGACTGGGTTACCTCTTTTCCCTGGGGAATTTATTCCGAAGACAACATTGATATTGACCGGGCTGAAAAAATTCTTGAACGGGATCATGCGGGACTTTCCGATGTCAAGGAGCGGATCATCGAGTTTTTTGCAGCAGGCGTGTATAAAAAAGACATTTCCGGGTCCATTATCCTGTTTGTGGGGCCTCCGGGTGTGGGGAAAACCTCCATTGGAAAATCCATCGCAGAAGCGCTGGGTCGAAAGTTTTATCGGTTCAGCCTGGGCGGCATGCGGGATGAGGCAGAAATTAAAGGCCACAGGAGAACCTATGTGGGGGCCTTGCCCGGTAAAATGGTCCAGGCTTTGAAAGACACCCGTGTGGCAAATCCCGTGATCATGCTGGATGAGGTAGACAAGATAGGGGCCTCCTACCAGGGAGATCCGGCTTCGGCACTGCTGGAAGTACTGGACCCGGAACAGAATAATGAATTTTTGGACCATTATCTGGACCTTCGCGTCGATCTGTCCAAGGTGTTGTTTATCTGCACGGCCAATACCCTGGATACGATTCCCGGACCTCTTCTGGATCGGATGGATCGAATTAATCTGTCCGGATATATCACAGCGGAAAAAATGGAGATTGCCAGAAAACATCTCTGGCCAAAATTGTTGAAACGAAACAAGCTTACCGGAAGTATCATTAGTATTACCGATCCCACTTTGAAGTACCTCATTGAGGGATATGCCAGGGAGGCTGGGGTCCGGGGGCTTGAAAAATTGCTCAACAAGATTATCCGGAAGAGTATTGTGACGATATTAAAAGAGAAAAAAGAGAAAATCCGGATCAATATTAAATCCTTGGAAGATTATCTGGGAGCTCCTTTCTTCACAAAGGAAAAACAGATGAAAGGGGTGGG
>CAXHYW010000915.1:0-1920 GCA_964021475.1 uncultured Desulfobacteraceae bacterium
GTAAGAATAATTTGATTCAGAATTATTTCAGCAATATTCGGGTGTGCATTGTGTAAATAAAAAGTTACTCTTCAACCCAGAAAAAAAGGAACAAACAAGATTTGCTGATTTACAGGAGAAAAACATGACCAGACAAGCATACTTTAATCCCGGTTGCGCTTTAAGTATTTATAAACCTGAAATGGAAAACATGATTCTAAGTTTTCTGAATCAAAACTATAAAGAAACGGCTATGCACAAAATATGTTGCCGCCATGAACCGCAGCTTGAAAAAGGCTCTTTGATTATAAATGTATGTGCTGGCTGTGACAAACGGTTCGGGAGTCTGTATGAAGGAATATCAACCATATCTTTGTGGGAAATAATCGATAACCTTGATTCGTTTCCGTATCCCGATTATAAAGGTTTAAAAATGTCCGTACACGATGCCTGCCCTGTGCGTAAAAACCCGCTGGTTCATCAGGCTGTACGTAATTGCCTTAAAAAAATGAATATTGAAATTGTCGAAACAAAATTCAACAGTACACGCTCTGTATGTTGCGGTGATGATTTTTACCCAAAACTTCCTTTGGATAAAATTCACAATCTGATGAAAAAACGGGCTGATTCTATGCCCTGCGAAAATGTTTGTGTATATTGCGTTTCCTGCATTAAATCGATGCATATTGGCGGAAAAACACCACGGTATTTAATCGATCTTTTAATGAATGAGCCTACTGACCCACAGGTATATGATACAGTAAAATGGCATGAAGAATTACAGGTCTACATTGATAATCACTGATAGAGCTATTTCTGTGGATTCAGACAAGGTAAAGTGAAAAATGTAAACGAATTAAAAAAGCAATTTTGAGGCCGATGCCATATCTTAAATAAAAATAAATCTAATTTTTTAAATTTTATTTGTTTTGCAGCATGAAATATTGTTATCTTAAAGTTTTTCAAATTGGCTGGAAAGAAGGCATAATTGTATTTTTTTAGATGATTGTAAGCGCAATGTTAAAATAATTTTTAAAAAAGTTCAATATGAACAAGGAGAAGTAAAATGCAAAAAATTAGATTGTTAGTGTTGATTTGTGTTACGTTTTGCTTATCATTGAATGCAGCTTCGGCTCTGACTTCCTCTCATGAAGATCTTGTTAAAGACATCAATAACGCATTTGCATCCCTGTCCCCATATCCTATGGCTTCCCAGGAAATTAATAATTTAACAGTTGATCAAGCATACGATATCCAGGACGATTTTATTAAAGTAAGAGTAAGCAAAGGGGAAATGGTTATAGGATACAAAGCAGGACTGACTGCTGCTCCAGCCCAGAAGAGATTCGGTGTATCAGAAGCTGTTAGGGGGACCCTTTTAAAATCGATGCTTCGCTGGCCAGGTACCCTTTTTCAGAAAAATTATGGGCGATTGTTTATTGAAACAGAGATCGGTTTCAAGTTCAGTAAAGATATTACAGAACCGGTTAAGGATATTGAGTCTCTAAAAAAAGCCGTATCCATCGTATTCCCGGCTATTGAACTGCCGGATCTTTTTTATTCGGATATGAAACAGCTAAAAGGACCGGATATCATTGCAACCAATGTGGCCGCTCGACAAGTATTAATCGGAAAAGCACTACCGGCCCGAGCACAAGATCTTAATGCAGTTTCTGTTAAATTATTTCACAATGGTCAACAGGTTTCCAGCGGTGTGGGCAAAAATGCACTCGGAGACCAGTGGAAAGCCCTTCAATGGGCGGTAAATAATGTCTTGGCAAAAGGTGGTGAAATAAAAAGTGGATATATAGTCATTACAGGATCATTGACAAAGCTTATGCCTGTCAAGCCCGGCAAATATCTGGCTGACTTTGGGGATTTCGGTACCATGGAGTTTGAGTACAAGTAAATTTCAACATTGATTTGAATCTGGCTCAGTCC
>CAXHYW010000916.1:0-1915 GCA_964021475.1 uncultured Desulfobacteraceae bacterium
GATTCTCCGGAGTGACTGGAGTTCAGACGTGTGCTCTTCCGATCTTATCTGGATTATGCCCGGGAATTGAAAAATTGTGAAACTCATTTTTTTTTCCATGAATCCATTTTTGGGTTAAAAAATCTGGAGGATCTTAAGGGATTTAAAATCGGCGTATTGAATCAGGATTATGCCGTGGAGTTTGTAAACCGTGAATTGCCTGGTGCTGCCCTGGAAATATATGACCGTCATAAGAACCTGTTCAACGGTGTGGAAAAGGGTGAGGTCAGGTTGTTTATTTGTGATGCTCCCACGGCCCTTTATTTTTTAAGTAAAAAGAAACTGCTGTCACGTTTTCGTTACCATCCTGCCCGTCCCTTATATCGCAAACCTTTTTTTGCGGCTGTTAAAGAGGGGAATACTCCCCTGGTAAATCTCATTAACAAAGGTCTCGATGCGATTACACCCGAAGAACGGGCTGCCATTGAGCGCCAATGGATGGGGACTTCTGATATCACCCCGAGAGATGTTTTGATAATTGGTCTGGCTCATTCTTTCCCGCCCTTTAGCATGCGCAATGCAGAAGGCAGACCTTCGGGGCTTTTTGTTGACATGTGGAAGGCTTGGTCAAAGGAGACTTCCAGACCGGTTGCCTTCAGATTGTATAACAGAGGCGATGCGATCCATGCACTAAAGGATGGGATTGTGGATATACTTGCAACCATGCCGTCACCGGAACTTGTAAAAGGCTGGGGCAGTGATTCAATCCCTTATTATCGGTTTGACTGGTATCTTTACCATGAAAAAAACCAGGCCGTTTTGGACCCGTCAGACCTTGGCGATATACCCATTGGGGCTGTGACCCATACCAATGTTTATGATTGGCTTCAAATTAACAAACCCCATGCCCGGATTCTGGGGTTTGAAACCACCAGTCAATTGATTCAAGCTGCAGCCGATGGAATCATCCGGGCATTTCTTGCCACCCCCCAAGAAATGTCAATTTTACCCGGTCGACTGGGTCTGCCAGGAGAGTTCTATCAAAGCCAGCGTCCTTTGTTTCAACAGCAGGTCCGGGCAGGGGGGCGTCACTATAATCCTGAATTAATCAAAATAATTGATAGGGGATTTGACACTATATCCCAGGCAAAAATGGTTCAAATTGAAAAAAGATGGATAGGAGAGGAAAGTTTAAGATTTTTTAGTTCCAGAAAAGACCAGGTGCTTTTGTCTGTTCTGGAAAAAAAATGGTTGGCAAAGCATCATAAATTGGGTATTCCCATCCGTTTGGGAGTGAACCCTTCTTGGCCTCCCTTTGAATTTATCGGAAAGGATGACAGGTTTTTAGGCATGGTTTCCGATTATGTGGCACTCTTGAATAAGCGGCTGGGATTGAATATGGAAGTTTTGCAGGGCCTTGATTTAGAACAGGTTCTAAAAGGTGTCGATCCCTTGTCCCGCAAAATTGATGTGTTGCCTTCGGCCCTGTCCTTTGAAAATAAAAAACCATATATGATCTATACACGCTCCTATCTTTCTTTTCCCTGGGTCATTGTCAATAAGCGCCAGGCACCATTGATCGGAGGATTGCGGGATTTGCATGGAAAAACCGTGGCCATTGTTGAACCCTACACGGTGGCTGCCTTTCTAAAAAAAAATCATCCCAAGATCATTTTTTTGCCAGTGGCGGCAACCCTTTCCGGACTTGCGGCCGTGACATCGGGCCGGGCAGATGCCTATGTTGGAAACCTGGCCGTGACCGGTTACCAGATGCAGGCAAAAAATTTTACAGGACTTAAAGTCGCAGCTTCCGCAGATTTTGATAACAGCGGGCTTGCTTTTGCCGTGAGAAAAGACTGGCCTGAACTTGCCAGTATTCTAGACAAGGGACTTTTATCCATTACCGAGCAGGAACAGGATCATATTCGACAAAAAT
>CAXHYW010000917.1:0-1894 GCA_964021475.1 uncultured Desulfobacteraceae bacterium
AATTGTCTTTCCGGGATTTTTTGCGCATGCGCATTGCAGACAAAAAAGCAAATCTGGCCAAATCGCCCTACACCCTGTCCCAAATCCGTATTCGGTACAAAAAAATCCTGGATGAATTGTCTGGCCAGGCCGCCTTTAATATCAATGAGATTGCCATATCCGGCACACAGATCATTGACCTGCTGGGTATAAAACCAGGACCAGAAGTTGGCCGGATCAAGGAGATGCTGTTGGAACGGGTGTTGGAAGATCCTTCCTGGAATACCCGCCAGCGTCTTGAACAACTTGTTTTTTCCCTTGCAAACCATTCCCCGGCAGCGCTATAAGAAATGTTTTAATCCAAAAGAATTTAAGGACAGCGCAATGGGTGATATCGTTCTGATAAACATAACCGGCAGGGACCGAAAAGGACTGGATGCAAAGTTTACCGCCATCCTAGCACAATACAATGTCACTATTCTGGATATCGGCCAGGCGGTGATTCATGAGCACATTTCCCTTGGTATCCTGGCTGAGATCCCCTGTTCCGAGGATTTTTCCCGGATTTTCAAGGATATCTTGTTTGAAGGACACAAGATGGGCCTGACCATTGATATAAAGCCGGTTGACCATGAGAATTATGAAAAATGGGTGGTTGCCCAGGGAAAGGAGAGGCGGATCATTACGATTTTGGGCAGGACCATGACCGCCCATCAAATCGCTTCTGTTACTGCGGTGATTGCGGAGAATGATCTGAATATCGATTCGATCACCCGGCTGACCGGCCGGCGATCCTTTGTGAATCCAGAGGTCAATCCCAAGGCAAGCGTTCAGTTTTCCGTCTCCGGTACCCCCCGTAATATTCCCCAAATGCGGGGAAAATTCATGAAAATCTCCCAGGAGGCCGGTATTGATATCTCTTTTCATGTGGACAATATTTATCGGAAAAATCGAAAGTTGGTGGTTTTTGACATGGATTCTACCCTGATCCAGGCCGAGGTGATCGTGGAATTGGCAAAGCTTGCTGGAGTGGGCGAGCAGGTGGCGCAAATCACAGAGTCTGCCATGAGAGGAGAAATAGATTTTAAGGAGAGTTTCAAACAACGGGTGGCCCTGCTCAAGGGACTTCCCCAAGAGCATCTTGAAGAGATTACCCACAAACTGCCCCTGACGGAAGGCGCCGACCTGGTTACCAAAACCCTGAAAAGCCTGGGCTATAAACTGGGGATTCTGTCCGGAGGCTTTACCTTTATGGGGAAATATTTACAGGATCTCTTAGGTTTTGACTATGTATATGCCAATGAGCTTGAGATCGAAGACGGGGTTGTGACGGGCCGGGTGACGGGGGAAATTGTGGATGGTGATAGAAAGGCCTGCCTGCTCAGGGAAATTGCCCAAAGGGAAAACATTTCCATTGAGCAGACCATTGCCGTGGGAGATGGGGCCAATGATTTGCCCATGATCAGTATCGCAGGTCTTGGGGTGGCCTTTAATGCCAAGCCCATTGTCCGGGAAAAAGCCGCCAATGCCATTTCAACAATGGGGCTGGACGGGCTGCTGTATCTGATCGGTATCCATGATCGGGAGATCAAGCAGTCAAACCAGTCTGGTTAAATTTTTCAGGTTAACCCCTGGTCTGAATATAGGGGGTGGGATCTGTTATCCCCGCCTCTTTAAATCCTTTTATCCGATGGAGGCATGAATCGCATTGGCCGCAGGAACGTCCCTGTTGGTCCGGGTCATAACAGGAAATGGTCATGGAATAATCCACTCCAAGGCTTAGGCCTGCCAGGATAATCTGGGCCTTGGACAAATGGATCAGGGGGGTCTCAATTTTAAGAATCGTCTCCTGGGTTACCCCTGTTTTTGTGGCCAGGTTGGCCATGGTTTGAAATGCCGTTATAAATTCGGGCCG
>CAXHYW010000918.1:0-1892 GCA_964021475.1 uncultured Desulfobacteraceae bacterium
GTGCATAAAAAAAGGCGCATAAAAAAATGAAAATACATGAATACCAGGCAAAACAATTATTTAGACGCTACAATGTTCCGGTTCCGGAAGGGTCGGTTGCCTTTTCAGTTGCGGAGGCAAAAAAAATAGCCGGAGAGCTGGGCGGTTTTCCCGTTGTGGTAAAGGCCCAGATCCATGCTGGGGGCAGGGGGAAAGGCGGCGGTGTAAAACTTGCGGCTTCGCTGGAAGAGGCCCAAATTCTGGCGGGTGAAATCCTAGGTATGACCCTTGTCACCCACCAGACAGGCCCCGAAGGAAGGCTGGTGCAAAAACTTCTCGTTGAAGCCGGTCAGAAAATTGAACGCGAATTGTACCTAAGCCTCCTGGTGGACAGGGCAACCGCGTCCGTGGTGATCATGGCCAGTCAGGACGGGGGTATGGATATCGAACAGGTGGCCGAAAAAACCCCTGAAAGAATCATTAAAGTTTATGTGGATCCCCTCATGGGCATCCAGGGATACCAGATTCGGGAAGTTGCCTTCGGCCTTGGGCTGCCAGGTGCTGCCATGAAATCCTTTTCAGGGCTTTTATCCAATCTCTATAAATTGTTTGTTGCCTATGACAGCTCCATGGTGGAGATCAATCCTTTGATCCTCACGAAGGACAACGAAGTCCTGGCTTTGGATGCCAAGGTGGATTTTGATTCCAATGCCCTTTACCGGCATAAGGATCTTTTGGAACTTCGGGACCTTTCCGAAGAAGACCCAATGGAAGTGGAAGCATCCAAATTTAATCTGAACTATATCAACCTGGACGGAAATGTGGGCAATATTGTCAATGGGGCTGGGCTTGCCATGGCCACCATGGATATTATCAAAAATGCCGGGGCCACTCCGGCCAATTTCATGGATGTGGGGGGCGGGGCTAGTTCTGAACAGGTGGAGAATGCCCTGAGAATTATCCTTGCCGATGAAAAGGTCAAAGCGGTGTTGATCAATATTTTCGGTGGTATTTTAAGGTGCGACATATTTGCCCATGGTGTGGTGGATGCTGCCAGGAAAACCGGTATCAATATTCCGGTGGTGGTTCGCATGGAAGGCACCAATGTGGAACAAGGCAAGAAAATCCTGGCCGACGCCGGGCTGGATTTGATCGCAGCAAGGGACCTTTCCGATGCGGCCGAAAAAATTGCCGCTGCTGTTGCTAATTAAAGCGGTCGCTAATTAAAGGAGATAATTGTGAGTATATTTGTAAATAAGGACACAAAACTGCTGGTCCAGGGAATTACCGGCAATGAAGGCAGTTTCCATGCCAGGCAATGTATTGAATACGGCACAAAGGTTGTGGCCGGGGTGACACCTGGTAAGGGCGGTCAACGGTTGGACAGCGTGCCGGTATTTAACACCGTGGCCCAGGGAGTTGTGGAGACGGGAGCAGATGCCTCCTTGATTCTGGTTCCCCCGCCATTCGGGGCTGACGCCATCATGGAAGCTGCTGATGCTGGCATAAAACTCATTGTCTGCATTACCGAAGGGATCCCGATTCTGGACATGATAAGGGTGAAAAATTTTCTGGCCACCAAAAACTGTCGGCTCATCGGACCCAATTGTCCGGGAATCATTACGCCGGGTGAATGTAAAATTGGTATCATGCCGGGCAATATTCATCGGCGGGGAAGTATCGGCGTGGTATCCCGATCCGGGACCCTTACCTATGAGGTGGTTGATCAGCTGACAAAGCTTCGGATGGGTCAGTCAACTTGCATCGGTATTGGCGGAGACCCTGTGAACGGCACCAATTTTATCGATGTGCTGGAAGCCTTTCAAAAGGATGATGAAACGCGCGGGATCGTCATGGTCGGTGAAATTGGTGGAAGCGCAGAAGAGGAAGCGGCAAGCTTTATTAAAGAAAAC
>CAXHYW010000919.1:0-1886 GCA_964021475.1 uncultured Desulfobacteraceae bacterium
ATATGAATATCAACCTCCTGCTTTTCAAGCAATCGCTTCATGTCAGAAATATCCAGAAAACTTTGAACAAGGTAGGTTTTCCCCCTGACATTTGCTGTTGCCAAGGACAGGCGAACCTTTAAATACTCGCCCTGGGCTGTCCGGAGCTCATAATCTTCCACTTCAATTTTTTTTCTGGAAGCAAGCGCCTTTTGGATCCATGATTTTTCCAGATTGAAATAATCCCTTGAACTGCCTGTTAAGAGATCTTCAAGGGGACATCCCATCAATTTTGCCGCATAGGGATTTGCATCTATAATTAAAGGGCTTTTCGAATCGGTGACAATCACACCTGTCTGGACCGTTGCCATAATCGCCTTTAAATAATCTTCATTTTCCTTTAATGCATCATAGGCTTTCTTTCGCTGGGTAATATCCCTTGATACACCGTGTAGGGTGACAAGTTCTCCTTTATCGCTATATATCGGCGTCAGGGTTACCTCAACGGGCACAAGGGAATTGTTTTTATGAATGGTCTCCAGCAAAATGGAAACCGAAGGTGCTTTAAAATTTTTTTTCTCTTCCCGACCCCTGACTCCCAGATCATTCACAAGATCTTGTATACGGGCCACCGATTCCCGGGTGTATTTTTGTTCTAGGAATTGAGCCATATCTTCCTGTGACGTGTATCCCCGAAGCCTGTGAACAGATGGGCTGACATAGGTTGAATTTAAATCAACATCAGCGGTCCAGATGAGGTCAGTGGTTTTTTCCGCAATAAAACGATATCGTTTTTCACTCTTGGACAATGCCAGAGTCACTTTTTTTCGTTCCGTTATGTCCTTAAAGTTTTCAACTACCCCGAGAATTTGCCCTTCCGGCGATTTATAGGGGGTCGCCGTGAGCAAAAAAGACCTTGTTTCTCCGGTGTCCAACTGTTTTACCACATCCACTTCAATATGTTTTTCAAGATTTAAAATCCGCTTTAGGGTGCACCCTTTCGTAAAGCAGAAAGCGCCCTTAAACCATTCATGGCAGGGCCTGTCTTCAAGATCTTGCCTGGCTTTTCCTGTCATTTTTGCAAAGGTGTCGTTCACCCTCAGGACCGTATAATCGATGCCAATCACCCGCATCCCATCTGCAGCGGTATTAAAGATCTGGTTCAATTCAATATTGGCGTGCAAAAGCTTCACTGTAGCGCTTTTTAATTCATGGGTCCGTTCTTTAACCTTTGCCTCAAGGGTTTGATTCAGCTCAATTATTTTATTGATCATGGACCCAAAACTGAAGTGAAGAACCACAAAAGCCCCCAGGATCAAAATCACGGTTAAGATAACCGCATTTTTCATAAAGGCCTTGTAACTTATCATCTCCTTTGAAATATCCTGGGCCGTTAAAAATTGGCCAATGGTCTCCTGTTTAAAATCTTTCAAATGCCCGGAGCTATAGAGGATATACTCTACACCTTTAATAACGGTTTTCTGGGGTGCCCGATTATTGAAGCCATATGCAGGAAGCAGTTTTTCAAACAAGGGTTTATGGATATAGGGATTTATGGACATCCCGCTTTGTTTAATTTCATTGGTACAAAACTGCCTGAACTCATCATTTAAAAGATAATCTGGAATATACCGTGCCACCTGAATATTTAAGACCCGTTCAATGTTTTTTGCCACCTCCCCGACCTGGATACCAATTTCCACTGCGCCGATACAGGTTTTCTTGTAAAATACGGGTTTGGCCACCCGGTAAAAAAGGCCATGCTTTCCGATTTCATATCCCCGGACAGTGGCATGGGTTTCATGGACTGCCATGATCATGGGTCTAATATTTTTCAAATCATCACCAAATAAAGCGGGTTGATGCATTCTTAAGAAAGAACGGCCCGTGGGCAAGTGAAAATGCAT
>CAXHYW010000920.1:0-1882 GCA_964021475.1 uncultured Desulfobacteraceae bacterium
CCGAGCTCTACACAGAGGGGCACACTCTTTCCCTACACGACGCTCTTCCGATCTGTGGTGGAGGGTATGACCTATGAGCAGGTGTCCGGAGCCGTAGGGGTCTCGGTTTCCCAGCTTAAAAAATGGGGATCTGATGAGGGATGGGTGGAAAGCCGGAAAGAATATAGAGAGGCCCAGGTTTCCATTGGGGAGAATACCATGTTGCTCCGGGCAAAATTGCTTAAAAACGCCCTGACCACAAAAGACGCCCAGGATGTTTATGCTGTGGCCGCCATGGAAAAAATCGCCATTACCCTGGAAAAAATCAGGCCAGCTGAGAATGGTGTCTCCATTGTTCCGGACATGCAGTTTGATGACCCGGAACAATTGATAGACGGCCTGTGGCAGGCAATCGAATTCAAAGCAGCCCATATGATCAATGCCCCGGAAACAATGGATTTAAAGCAGATTAAAGCCGGAATAGATACCTGGGGCAATCTGAAGAAACGGTATGCCAAAAAGACGGACAAACCTCAACAAGCCAAGGACTTGGACGAACATGCAAAACAGACCATCAAAGATATTTACGGCATTTCCAAGTAGCTTTAAATGGCTCCTGGTCGTCTTGGTTGCAGGGGCTTTTTTTCTCCTGGCCGATACCGCCTTTGCCGATGTCCCCCCGGCTGACAGAAGAAAACGAGCTGTCCCCCAGCAGGCGGATCAGGCCGGTGATGAACTTGCCATCGTCAAAGACAGAGGACCCCTTGTCCCGCTCACAGATTACCAAAAACAATGGGTTGAGGACCAGAGCCGGTTTAAAATCGGTGTCATCACCCGCCAGGGCGGCAAATCTTTTTCCACTTCCCTGGAAGCAGTCTTGGATTGCGTATACAACCCGAACACCACCTGGGTGCTTTTATCTGCTGGGGAACGCCAGTCCAAAGAGCTGATCAATAAAGCAAAAATGCACATGAAGGCCATTGATGTGGCCCTATCATCCATTGCCACAGAAGAGTCAGAATACCTGTCTGAAGACGGAAAAACCATTTATAAACAACTTGAGATCAACCTACCCAACGGCTCACGGATTGTGGGGTTGCCAGCCAACCCGGACACGGCCAGGGGCTGGAGTGCCAATATCATTCTGGATGAGTTTGCCCTTCACCGGAATAGCCGTGAGATCTGGTCAGCTATGTTCCCAACGGTTACCCGGGGATACAAGATCCGGATGATCTCCACCTTCAAGGGTAAGAGTAATAAGTTTTATGAGATGTTCTTTTCTGCCCCCACCCTGCAAAGTTTTACCGGCAAGGACCATGAATGGGTCGGAGACCGGGGCGGTTGGAGTAAGCATCTTTACAGTATCTATCATGCAGTTGAGATGGGGCTTAAGCTGAAGGATGAAGAGGGTCAGCCCATTGAGCCGGAAGATTTGAAACTGGCCTTGAACGATGATGATGCCTGGGATGAGGAATTCGGCTGTATCCCGTCCGATGAGGTATCGGCATTTCTCACCCATGAGATTATTTCATCGGTTGAGGATGCCCGACTAAATCCGGAACCGGACTGGGTGGATTCTCTGATTAAGAAGGCCCGGGTTAATTACGGTCTGTACAAAGAAACCAAAACCCGGCCGGAATTGCCTCTGTATATCTTTGAAGGGATTACCTTCCTGGGGGATGTCTATGTGGGTATGGATATCGGCCGGAAAAAGGATTTGTCCGTGATCTGGGTTGATCAGAAAATCAAGGACGTCCTCCAGACAGTAGCGGTTATAGAATTGAGAGCCCAGCCTTTCTTTATCCAGGAACAAGTGCTGCAAACGGTTTTAGCTGCCACAGATTTCCGCAGGGCCGGGATTGATGAAACCGGTATCGGTGCCCAGTTGGCAGAAAGTGCCCAT
>CAXHYW010000921.1:0-1872 GCA_964021475.1 uncultured Desulfobacteraceae bacterium
TCAAGAGGATGGTCCCTCCGATACAGATTCCTACGAATATTGCGCCATGCATGATTGTTTCTCTCCTCTTTGTATGGGTACAGCCTTAAGTTTTAAATCAGGTTAGAATACCGATTTATGCCTTGGTTGTATCATCATTTTTTGAGGATTGGGAAGACTTTAAATCATGGAGCTGTTGCTCGATTTCATCGTCGGCTGCCAGACCTTCAAACTCTTCTTCCAGGGTGGTTTTTCGTCCGAAATTGACCAGGTCTGCCTCGGCTTCCAGGCGTTCAATCTGGGATTCCATTTCGTCAAATTTTTGCATTACCTCGGCAGAGTCCACCCGCCGGATTTCCTGCTGGGCTTTCTTTTTTCGTGTGGCCCGAATATGACGCTGGACCAGCATGCGTTGTTTATCCCTGGCAGATTTGAGTTTGTTCTCAAGTTCCTGGATATCATCCCGGTACTGCTCCATAATCACCCCTAATTCCATGTGCTCTTCATCCACTGCTGTCACTCTCTGGGTGAATCGTCTTTTTTCCAGAAGGGCCTGGCGGGCCAGATCATCCCTTCCCTTGGTCACTGCCAGTTCCGCTTTTTGAGTCCAGAACAATTGTCTTTCCTTTGTTTCTTCCAGAAGTCTGGTAACTTTTTTCTGGCTGGCAATGGTGTTGGCGCAGGAGGACTTTATTTCGATGAGGGTGTCTTCCATTTCCCGGATCATTAGTTTGATGAGTTTTTCAGGGTCTTCTGCCTTGTCCAGCATGGCATTGATGTTGGATGAAACAATATCGCTAAAGCGTGTAAAAATTCCCATGTGTTTTCTCCTTATGTGGTTATTAGTGGGTTGGTTCAACATGAAAATACTAATAGCAGAAAGTGTGCCAGGTCGTATAAATTGTGAGAATGCCTATTATTCCAATGGGTTGTCTCTATTGACCGAAGAAGTGCTTTGTGGTAGTATCGCCCTAAATATGGTTATGCGGCCATTTTATGGTTATTTAAACCAAGAAATTGTTTCGGGAGGCGGTATGGATTTTTCGAGTCAGGATGGTGGGGAAGGGGGGCATGTTTCCATGTCAGAAGCTCTGGGTCAGTCCGAGGCCTTTATTGATTTCCAGGAGCAGATTTCCCAGGTGGCGCCCATAGATCGGCCGATTTTGATCCTGGGAGAACGGGGAACGGGCAAGGAGCTGGCCGCCGCCCGGGTCCATTTTTTATCCAAACGATGGCAAAAACCCATGGTGACCTTAAATTGTGCCGCCCTGACCCCCACCCTGATCGGGTCAGAATTGTTTGGATATGAAAAAGGGGCTTTTACCGGTGCCACGGTGCGTCAGGTGGGGCGGTTTGAACAGGCGGCTGACGGAACCCTTTTCCTGGATGAAATCGGTACCATCCCCATGGAGGTCCAGGAAAAGATCCTTCGGGTGGTGGAATACGGGGCCTTTGAGCGGGTGGGCTCTTCCAGGCCGGTGCAGGTGGATGTGAGAATTGTGGCTGCCACCAATGTGGATCTGTCCCGGATGGCAGACCTGGGGCGGTTTAAACAGGATCTTTTGGACCGGCTTTCCTTTGAGGTGATTTATGCACCGCCCCTGCGGTATCGAAAAGAGGATATATTGTTGCTGGCCAACCATTTTGCCGGAAGGATGGCCTATGAACTAGGCTGGGAAGAGATCCCCCAACTTACCCCAGGTGCGGTTAAAACCCTTGAGGCCTATCCCTGGCCCGGCAATATCCGTGAATTAAAGAATGTGATTGAGCGGGCTGTGTACAAATCGCCTTCCCACAGGATAGGAATCATTTCTTTTGATCCTTTTCAGTCCCGGTACGGGGAGGGGTTGGGCGCAGGATTCCCGGAACCAGCATTGCTGGAACCAGCCAAGC
>CAXHYW010000922.1:0-1864 GCA_964021475.1 uncultured Desulfobacteraceae bacterium
TGGAAGAACCTCCTGTTATTTATTTTTGAAGCCTATTCGACCACAAGGCTTATCGTTTGTCAATAAGTTTTTATTCTAATTCAATGTTTTTTAAGTGGAGGTTTGGCATTAGTAATGTAAGTTTTTCATGACAGTATCACCGATGTTACTCATCAAAAATGGGGGTCTTGTTTTAATATCTTGACCCCGACACACCAGCCCAGAGACTTGACCTTTCATCGAGGGTATGATTTTGTATTTTATTCTTTGAAGGAGGGATATGCATGGCCGATACATCAGAACCATTGGACCCGGAAAATTTGGACTTTGGGAAGGAGCTCAAGCGGTATCAGGATTTGTTTGAGAATGCGCCCATCGGAATTTTTCAGTCCACCCTTGAAACCAATCAGTTCATCAATTTAAATCCTGCCATGGCCCGATTACTGGGGTATAAAACCACAAAAGACTGTATTTACTCTGTTCAAAATATTGCCAGAGATATATATGTTTTGCCCCAAAGACGACGGGAGTTGCTTGAGCAAACCATTGAAAATGGCCCGTTATTGAATTTTGAAAATAAATTTCGAAAATCCGACGGAACCATCATTGATGGAAAAATCCATGCAAGGATCGCCCGGAAACAAGACGGTTCCATGGAATATCTGGAAGGCTTTTTTGAAGATGTTTCAAAACAAAAAGAGGTCCTGGAAGCCCTACAGCATAATGAAAAACATTATAGAAGCATATTTAAAAATACAGGGACCGGTACGATTATTGTCGAGAAAGATATGACCATTTCCCTGGCAAATGATGAATTTTTACGCATGACAGGATATGAGCGATCAGAGGTCGAAGGACAGATGAAATGGACCGAAATTGTGGCATTTCCTGAAGACCTCGGGAAAATGACGACCTATCATCTCCAGCGCCGCCAAGCTTCCGGTAAGACGCCTAAAAATTATGAATTCACCCTGGTTGACAAACAGGGAAACAAGAAAACCATTATGGCAAGGGTGGATGTGATCCCGGGAACCGGCAGAAGTGTCGGATCATTTAACGATATGACGCCCATGGTGCAGGCCCAGCAGTCCCTAAGAGAGAATGAAGCCCAACTCCGGGGAGTGCTGGAGGCCTTTGAAGGGTTTATCTATACCTGTTCAAAAAACCATCAAGTCACCTATTTAAATAAAAATCTGAAAAACATTGCCGGACAGACCATTGGGGAAAGATCCTGCCATGAGATTGTGTTC
This sequence comes from uncultured Desulfobacteraceae bacterium, assembly GCA_964021475.1. GTDB lineage: Bacteria > Desulfobacterota > Desulfobacteria > Desulfobacterales > Desulfobacteraceae > NBML01. The sequence continues at coordinate 1,230 of CAXHYW010000922.1, forward strand.
AAGCTTGCAACGCCTTGTGAATGGTGTCCCCTGGAAGCGGTATTCACCGGAAAAACCCGAAGACAAGAATTACTATGTCAACGGACAGGCCGGTGGTTTTATGCGGTCAGTTCACCCATTTTTGATGCCGGCAATCGGGTTATAAAAATGCAGACCGTACTACTGGACATCCACGAACGCAAGCAGGCGGAAATGGATATGAAAGCCAGGGAACACTCCCTTCACAAAGAAAACATCAAACTTCGGGCGGCCATAAAAGACCGCTACCAATTCTGCGGTATTGTCGGCAAGAGCCGTCCCATGCAAAAAATCTATGAGTTAATTTTAAGGGCATCCAAGACAGATGCCAATGTCATCATTTACGGAGAGTCCGGCACCGGCAAGGAGCTGGTTGCCCGAGCCATCCATGAGATGAGTGACCGCAGCAAGGAAAACTTTGTCCCGGTGAATTGCGGGGCCATCCCGGAAAATCTTCTTGAAAGTGAGTTCTTTGGTGTCAAAAAAGGGGCCTTTACAGGGGCAACCCAGGACCGTCCCGGATTTTTGGATCATGCCGGAAAAGGAACTCTCTTCCTTGATGAACTGGGAGAAATTGATCTGAACATCCAGGTCAAGCTGCTAAGGGTTCTTGAAGG
>CAXHYW010000923.1:0-1857 GCA_964021475.1 uncultured Desulfobacteraceae bacterium
CGGTCCTTGTAATACCGGTCTTTTTCACTGTAAATACAGCCGCAATAGGGTTGTCGGTACATGCCACGCGCCTTTGAAACCTCTATTCCTTGTTTCCATCCTTCCCGAAAATCATGGTAGAAAAACTTGAGACCATATTCCCTTGCCAGGGCCTGTCCGGTTTCAAGAATATGTTGATGATTCTGGAATTTACTATAGAGCAGGGTGGTTGAAAAGGCGTCAAATTTTCCCTTTTTAGCTACCATGGCAGTGGCCTTAAGCCGGGCATGGTAACAATACTGACACCGATCTTTTTCCCGGAATACCACGGACTGAATAAATTTTTCCAGCTCATACCCCTGCTGCCAGATCATGTTTAATCCAATTTCCTGGGCATACTCCCGAAGGGTTTCCTCCCGCTTCATACATTCGGTATAGGGATGAATGTTATGGCGATAAAAAAACCCCATCACATCGAACTCTTTTTCCCTGAGCACCTTTGTAGGGTAAATCGAACAGGGGCCACAACAGGTGTGAAGTAATAGTTTCAATCCCGACTCCCAAAAATTGCTGTTCCCACCCGTACCATGGTGGCGCCTTCTTCAATGGCCACATGAAAATCGTTGCTCATGCCCATGGACAGATGAACAAGCGTTTCCACGCCTCTGGCCTGTATCTGGCTTTGAATCAACCCCAATTTTTTAAAATAAATTCGGGCTTCTTGGGGATCATCAAAAAAGGGAGGCATGCACATGAGCCCCTCCAGGGACAAATTTTCAAACAAGCTAAATTCACGGGCAAGTGAAATTGCTTCTTGCTCACCAGCTCCTGATTTCGTGTCCTCTTGTGCAATATTGACCTGGAGAAAAATCTTTTGTACTTTACCGATTTTAGCGGCCTGTTTATTAATTTCCCGGGCAAGTTTTACCGTATCAACGGTATGGATATAATCAAAATATTGAACCGCAAATCTGGCCTTGTTGGATTGTAGATGTCCGATAAAATGCCAGCAGGCACTGTCTTTACCCAGAATGTCAATTTTGTCCACGGCTTCCTGGATATAATTTTCTCCCAGGTGGCTGCTGCCAGCCTTGATGGCTTTTGAAACCGTATCCGAACTTTTGCGTTTGCTCACGCCGATAAGGGTGATGGTTTCAGAGTCCCTGCCACAGGCAAGGGCAGTCCGGGTGATCTGTTCTCGGATGGTCGAAATATTTTCCTTTATGGAGGTCATTCTTATCTTCCTTAAAATTGAATAATGCCCAAATTTGTGAGGGTTTCTATCACTTCACATACGGGCAGGCCTACGACATTTGAATAGGAACCTGAAATTTTGCGAACCAGAAAGGCACCGATTCCCTGGATGCCATAACCGCCAGCTTTGTCATAGGGTTCCTCGGTTGCAGCATACCATTGGATCTGTCTTTCAGATAGGTTTTTAAAGGTGACCTTTGTTTCAATGGCTTTTGTAATGACCTCTCCCCTGGTATGGTTGCAAATTGTAAATCCGGTAAAAACAGAATGCTGTTTGTTGTTTAATCGGGTGAGCATCCGGATAGAATCTTCCCGGGTTTTGGGTTTTCCAAGAATGTTACCCTCCACCACCACAATGGTATCAGCCCCAATTACCCAGTGATTTTCTAAACCCTTTGCAATATGATCGGCCTTTATCCGGGACAGATTTTTGACATAGTCCCTGGGGGGGGCCAAAGGGACCGCAGCTTCATCAATATCGGCGGCCATAATTTTAAAATTAAGGCCTGCCTGTTCTAAAAGTTCTTTTCTTCTGGGAGATTGGGATGCCAGAATGATGGGTGCCTGGTTGATATGATATGTCTGGTTCGTTAAAAGCATTTTATTTTTTTGAATAATGTGATT
>CAXHYW010000924.1:0-1853 GCA_964021475.1 uncultured Desulfobacteraceae bacterium
CCCCAATCCACCATCAAAAAAATAAAAAACCTCGTTGTGCTTGATTGCTCAAGCAGATAGAATGTTTGTGCGAACAAAAAACTATCATCAACGAGGTGAATCATATTATGACACAAGGCGTATTACCGTTCAAGTACGAAGAGGAAAAAAAAGACACCGGTATGACAGCGCTGGCCGGTTTGCCAGTTTACCTTGATCTTGCCAAGGTGGTTGGCTTATCCAAATCTATCCAGAAACATTTGAAAATAAGAACAAACGGTCAGGGTTGGACAGATACACAAATGGTGTTGTCCCTGATGCTACTGAACCTTGCAGGTGGAACCTGCGTTGAAGATTTAAAAATACTTGAGGCGGATGAAGGGTTTTGTGAAATATTGCGCAAATGTGAATTGCATGGACTGAGGCGCAAGGTACGCAGAGCCCTGGAAAGAAGATGGCGTAAAGAGAAAAAGAGATCTGTGCCATCACCATCAGCCGCCTTTAGATATTTATCGAATTTTCATGAGCCCGAGCAGGAAAAGATTCGTACTGAAACAACAGTAAAAGCCTTTATTCCAGCTTCCAATGAACACTTATCGGGATTGGAGAAAATAAATAAAGACTTCTGTGCTCGTCTGAATTTAGTGAAGCCACAGAAAACGGCAACATTAGATACGGATGCAACCCTTGTTGAGACAAATAAAGCGAATGCGCTTTGGTGCTATAAAGGGTTCAAATCATATCAACCCTTTAATACATGGTGGTATGAACATGGAGTGATTCTGCACACAGAATTTAGAGATGGTAATGTTCCTGCGGGTTTTGAACAATTACGAGTCTTTAAGAAAGCCTTGGATTGCCTTCCTGAAGACGTGGAAAAAGTAAAACTTAGATCAGACACGGCGGGATATCAGCATGATCTTTTAAGATACTGTGAGAAAGGAGAAAATGAACGGTTTGGCAGGATTGAATTTGCAATAGGTTGCAATGTGACAAAAGCCTTTAAAACTGCTGTTACCGAAGTCCCTGATTCTGAGTGGCAACCGATTTACAAAGATACGGGTGGAAAGCCAATGAAGACCGGTAGCGAATGGGCCGAAGTTTGCTTTGTTCCCAATGCGCTGTGTCACAGCAAGAATGCCCCGGAATACAGATACCTCGCCAAACGTCAGGCCCTTGAGGAACAACAACCTTTGCCCGGCATGGAAGATCCCCAATTAACTCTTCCTTTCCCTACAATACAGATAGACTCGAAAAAATATAAGGTTTTTGGCATCGTCACAAATATAAAGGCGGTTGATATGAATGGAGAAGACCTGATTCACTGGCTTCATGCAAGATGCGGTAAAAGCGAGGAGGTCCATGCGGTAATGAAAGACGATTTGGCCGGAGGTAAACTTCCTTCCGCAGATTTTGGTGAGAATGCTGCGTGGTGGTGGATAATGATCATCGCCTTAAATTTGAATGAGATGATGAAAAATTTAGCTTTAGAGCCATCCATGGCAAACAAGCGGATGAAGAGAATCAGATTTTCAATAATAAACATCCCAGGTAGGATCATCAAAGGTTCCCGCAGTCTATTTTTGCGTTTGCCTAAAGGGCACCCGTCTTTTGACACACTGATTACAGCACGAAAACGAATTGCTATGCTACAGGGAGCCTGGGCTCCTTCTGGATAAACTTATGATCAAGATGTACGCCCAGAATTTATGTATATATCCTACGCCACAGGATAGTTGCGCCCAAAAATTGGCACTCACAAGTGTTTGGACCTCGGAAAGCTCAGTTTCGTCGAACTAACCCCGCGACCTTAAAAAAAATCCCCCCGATTTTACTTTGGAGGGGTGTATGAAAAAAGTGGCGGTGGATTTGGG
>CAXHYW010000925.1:0-1849 GCA_964021475.1 uncultured Desulfobacteraceae bacterium
ATTCTCCGGAGTGACTGGAGTTCAGACGTGTGCTCTTCCGATCTAAAAAAAGAAATTTAAAAAAATATGCGGGTTTCAAGCCCAGGGAATTTTCCTGGATTTTGAAAAACGCCTTGATGGGGAAAAATATCCCGGTGGGACGGTTGGCGTCTGTTTTTCGTTATCGCCAGGTGCCCTTTTACAAGGAGCATTCCCTGGTATGCCGGGGACAAGAACCCTACGTTGCCATGGTTCAAGGCATGGCAAACCTGTTCCAAAAGATTGGTTTCAAGGGATGGCTGGTATTATTTGATGAAGGAGAATCCATTGTACAGACCCGCATTACCAGCCGCAGTAAAAGTTATGAGCTTCTCAATAGGATTTTTCGCCCGGAAACAAGCCCCCGGGGATTTTATCCTGTTTTTGCCTTTACCCCTGATTTTTTTGCCCTTGTTAAAGATGAGGATTATGACCGGGTCAAAATCAAAAAAACGAGTCACAATGGAACCTCCCCTGCCATTCCCTATTTTACTCAGAACTACAGCAGAGCCTGGGAGAAACTCCATATCCACACCTTGGATGATCTTTTGTCAAAGGAATGGAACATCCTGATCCATAAGCTTATTCAGGTCCACGCACGGGCCTATTCCTGGTCCCCCTTTGCCGGGGTAATGGAAAAAGAAATAATTCAGCAATTATCCGGATTAAAAGGGGTTGAAGCCCGCCTGAAACTGAAATTTCTGGTGAATCATCTTGATCTTGAACAGCAACACCAGGTGATGGGTTCTGCTGTTTAGTGAATAATTAAGATGGCCTTACAATCTTTAATGTCGGACTCGCTCCTTTTAAAACTTCCCAATACATTTCGTGCTTTTTATGGTGGTTTTACCGGGCTGCACAGGGTCCAAAAGCAAGCGTTGGCCCCCATCCTCGAGGGTCGGGACCTGGTAATCCAGGCGGCCACGGGGTCCGGCAAGAGCGAGGCGGTACTGGCCCCCTGTCTTGAGCGGGTGATCCAATCGGGCTCAAAGACAGCTGTTCTATATATCATCCCGACCCGGGCCCTTGCCATGGATTTAAAACGACGTTTTGAATCCATTATCACAGAACGTCTGGGCCTCAACCTTGCCCTGCGAACCGGAGATATCAAACGTGCTGGCGGGAAATGTCCAGATATCATGTTGACCACTCCGGAATCCCTGGATGTGATGCTGGGTTCCGCCAATGCAGATCTCAGGGGGTTTTTATCCCGGGTGGGAACCGTGATCATTGATGAGGTCCATTCTTTTATTTATCAGTACAGGGGCCGTCACTTGGTCTATCTTTTCACCCGACTTGAGCGGAGAACGGGTCGGCCCCTACAAAAAATCGCCATGTCTGCCACCATTTCCCGAGTAGGGTCGGTGATCGATTTTTTTGGCTTTCACCCATCGGCACCCTCTGTCATCACCGACGTTAAGAGAAAAATAAGGGCTCGCCTGCTTCACATAAAAAAGGAAAAAACCGAAATCCCATCCCTGGTCAATGATCTTTATGACACCTGGCAGTATCGTAAAATATTGATCTTTGTCAATAGCCGGGTAGCCTGTGACAGGATCTTTGGTATAGTCAACCAGGCCGGAAGATTTAAAGGGGTGTCAGAACTGCACTACTCCAATCTTAAGCCCCGGGAACGAAAAAAGGCTGAAAAAAGGTTCCGTACAAGGCCCCATGCCCTTTGTATTGCCACCAGCACTCTGGAGCTGGGTATTGATGTGGGGGATGTGGATGCTGTACTGCTATATCAGCCCCCCGGTTCTGTGGCGGCTTTTCTCCAGCGAATTGGCCGGGCCAATCGCAGGGAACAAGAAATTAATTTCTGGGGCATCTG
>CAXHYW010000926.1:0-1849 GCA_964021475.1 uncultured Desulfobacteraceae bacterium
CCACCAAACCCCACATCATTGGCTTCAAGCAGAATGCATGATTTACCGGCCAAAGACAGGTGCAGGGCTGCGGAAAGTCCGGTATATCCGCCACCGATAATGGCCACATCGGCCTTGTGTGCTCCCGACAAACGGGAAAGCTTCGGTTTCCCCGTTGCTGTGGCAGCCCAGAGTCCGTGACTTATATTTGTATCTTCCATTTTTGCTCCTGGTCAGATTGAATAATTCCGTTAATATTTCTATGATGTTTTTATGGTATACCAAAAAAATTTCTATTGTCAACAGAAAATCAATCCGTCTATAGGATGCTCATATAATCTTCTCTTAAGATTCCTTGCAAAAAAATCGACCCTGTATTATTAAGGTATACCAAAGAGAACAAACACATCTATCCTTAAAAACAAATTACGGCCTATTTAATTATGAACCAAGACATTTATAACACCCTTCGAAAACGCATCATGTATCTTGAATATGATCCCGGCCAGATACTCAAGGAGCAATCCCTGGCCAAAGAATTCGGGGTCAGCCGCACCCCGCTTCGGACGGTTCTGTCCCGCCTTGAATGGGAGCACCTGGTCAAGATCCTGCCTAGGACAGGTATTCAGGTCATGGAACTTGAACTCAATACCATTACCAATGTATTTCAGGCCCGGCTGGAACTGGAGGCGGTCATCGGCAGCATGGCGGCTGAACGGTTTACAAAATTGCATTTCAATCAATTGGACGCATGTTTAATCGCTTGTGAACACCAATTGGACCACAAGAACCCCCAGGCCCTGGCAGCCGTTGATATAGCGATCAAACAACTTTTTTATGACGCTGCCAGCAACCCTTTTTTAATAGAAATGTCGGACCGCCTCTATTCTTTGACCTTTCGGCTATGGTATTTTAATATGCTCAAGATGGACAATAAAGGATGGAACCAGGAAGTCATGGCCATCCAGGAAGATTTAACCTCTCTGGTTGATCTTTTGCACAATAATACCCCCGAACAGGTAGGTTCTGCCCGTAAAGGACATTTGCTCAAACACTTAAAACGAATCCGTTCCAAATTCCTTGGACTTTCGGACTTTTAGTTGCAAGTGGGACTATTTTTTAGGGTCCATGGCGGCCTGGACAAATTCCAAGGTGGCTTTTACATCCTTGCTTAGAAGCGTTTTAGTCAGAGGATCCTGCCAGTTTTCTTCTTTCAGCGCCCGTTGAATCCGCCCCTTTGTATCTGCCTTTAATGCCTGTTTGATCCGGATAAAGGGTCTATTGGGTGTATCGATCCACAGGGAAATGATCTGTTTTGCCCGGGGGATCAGATTTTCCTCTTCAACCACCTCATCCACAATCTCCATTTCAAGAGCCTTTGTCACATCCACCATCTCACCAAAATACATGACATCCCTGAATCGTTTATCACTATCCAATCCAAACCGCATAATGGCAGACTGGGCAATGGAAAGGCTGAGTCCTATCTTGATCTCGCTCATGCCCAGCTTGATTTTGGGATGGTTTTTGACGATCCGATAATCCGAGGCCATGGAAAGTATCATTCCCATGGCAGCACAGTGGCCATTCATGGCAGAGACCACGGGTTTTTTACAGGTGAAAAAATCAAGTAAAATTTCTTCCTGAACCGTGAAAAATGAAATCACCTGTTCGGGTGTTTGAAAATCCATAAACATGGGCAGACTGAACCCACTGGAGAAAAAACGGCCTTGGCCGGTTAAAATAATTCCCTTAAGGTCATCTGTTTCATTTACTTCAACAATGATTTCTTTCAATTGTTTCAATGTTTCCAGGGTAATTGCATTGGTTTTTCCATCGCTTAACCGGGCAATCACCACACCATCTTCAA
>CAXHYW010000927.1:0-1846 GCA_964021475.1 uncultured Desulfobacteraceae bacterium
TTCTCCGGAGTGACTGGAGTTCAGACGTGTGCTCTTCCGATCTGTTATTTTTTCATTCAAATTAATATCTTTAATTTCAAGAAGAATTTTTGTATCACCAAAATGGATAAAATCAGCCGTCTCGTCTTCCTTGGATAGGGGAACAATCAAAAGATCAAGGTTGGCTATGTTTTTTTGTTTCAGGGAGGCGATGGTCTCCTGGTCGTGGCAGGAGAGGCGCAGGCCAAAACTCAGGGGTTCTAAGGCAAGCAACATGGCTTTTTCAAGGATCTCATCCCGGCTTAAAAACTCCGTATCAAAGACCGGCAGGGCGCCTGACCGGTAAATGGCGTGAAAATAGCTGGCTTCAAATACCTTGACCGGTGTATAAATCATCAAAGGCAATCTTGAATTCAGTATTCTTGTAATCATAAATATGGCTCCATATATTGTTTTTTTGGTATCCTCTTTCCCCGGGCCTTCACCCGTGAGATAGGGGTAATTTCCAATTACCCACTTGCTTAGCAAAGGTTACCGAGCAAGTGTTGCTTATCTCAAGAATTCTCTTCAAGGAATGTGCCACAGCCATCATTTTCTTTAACCCATTGAAATTTAATAAGTTTATAAAAATCATCTTTTTTTTTAAACCTATCTCTCCTGAATATTCTTGCATTTTATGTACACGGGTTGTACAAAATTGCTCAAAATACCTATGAATATGTAACAAGTGACTAATGAACCAAGAGACTAATGAAGTATGTGGAAGGAGCGGGTGTGGAAAAAATAAAATTGGATAAAGTAGAACGGCAATTTTTCAAAACCGTCTATAATGCAGCCTTTGCAAATCCCTTCAGCGAACTAAGGGAACGATTAGATCAGAAAATTGCTGGCCTCTTCCCCTCGGCCACCCGCAGGGAAAGCAAGGACAAATGCGTCAGGGAAGTGGATCGACGGTTAAAAATACTGGAAACAGAAAATAAGGAAAATTTCAATAAATACCAGGACAGCGACAAAGAGATTCTCCGGGTGGTTTATTTATTTGATATCTTTCACAAATTCCGGGATCAATTTGACCAGTTGATCAAAGACCAGATCACGGCACAAGACACCCCCGTCAAGGTAGATTTTATGGAAGCTGCCAAAAACCTGTTGATTCAAAAGGGCTTTGACATCAAAACATTCTACCATTATTTTGCCCTGTCCTACCAATTGCGGCGGGCCTTTTATTTTATTTCACATGGGTTAGTGGGCAGCAGCCCCTGCATGCGCACCCTGAAAAAAAATCTCTGGAATAATATCTTTACCCATAACATTGAATTCTATGATAGTTTTCTATGGAACAAGATGGAGGACTTTTCCACCCTGCTTCTCGGGGAAACAGGAACTGGGAAAGGGACCGCAGCCCTTGCCATCGGACAAAGCGGCTATATCCCCTTTGACCCGAAGAAAAATTGCTTTGTCGAAAGCTTCACCCAGGCATTTTCCTCCCTGAACCTCTCCCAATACCCGGAAACCCTTTTAGAATCAGAACTATTTGGTCACACCAAGGGGGCATTCACAGGAGCGATTGAAGATTACCAGGGAGTTTTTGACCGATGCAGCCCCCATGGGTCCATACTGCTGGATGAAATCGGGGAGATCCCGAACCATGTTCAGATCAAGCTGTTACGGGTTCTCCAGGAAAGGCATTTTTCTCCAGTGGGCTCCCATGCCAGTTTACGATTTAACGGCCGGGTCATTGCCGCCACCAACCGCCCCAAACAAGCGGTCATGGAGGGGCATATTTTCAGGGACGACTTTTATTATCGACTCTGTTCCGAAGATCGGAAGAGCACACGTCTGAACTCCAGTCACTCCGGAGAATCTC
>CAXHYW010000928.1:0-1838 GCA_964021475.1 uncultured Desulfobacteraceae bacterium
ACGAGCTTCTCCGGAGTGACTGGAGTTCAGACGTGTGCTCTTCCGATCTCCCGGAACAAAGAGCTGCGAAACGGTCCCATTTGAGAAGATTCGGACCGCGTCCCTTCGGGAAACCCAATGAGGGAAACCTTTTGATCAAATAATTGTTTGCACTCAATTAAAAAATCATCAAAGGGCATGTTTCGAATATTTAAATATCCGGCAAGCTGTGCACACAACCCAAGTATCGGGATTTTAAAGGGCCATAAATTAACCACCTGTACAAATTCACCCGAAAGCACCCCCATTAAAAAAGCATCGGAAGCCGATCTGTGGTTTGCCACATACACACATGGGTCCTGGGCCGTCTTTCCCTGGGAGGAATCAATGAATTTGACGGTGACCAGCAGCCGTGCAAACCCATAAATAATAGTTCTTCCATAACAGACAATGAGGAACCTCAATGTTTTTTGCGCAATTCTTTGTGAGCTGAAAAGCCGGATGACGATCATCATAACGCCAAAGACAAAGAACATGGCGATGGTAAAAACAACCATCATAAAAAATAATAACAGATTTTTAAGTAAGACCATTTATTTTACTCATATTTTTTACAAACAAGGGACGCATTTATTCCGCCAAACGCAAAACAGTTTTTAAGAATAAAGTCCATATTTTTTTTTGTTTTTTCCTGCACATGCAGTATCCCGCTACAGGTTTCATCAATCGTATCAAGATTTAAGGTTGGATAGATGATGCTTTTATTCATCATTTCAATGGTGATGGCAAGCTCTATGGCACCCGAGGCGCCCAGGGTGTGTCCTATATAACCTTTAAAGCTGTTCACCGGTGTCCTAGGACCAAAAACTTCTGCAATTGCGTTTGCCTCCTGGGTATCCCCCTGGAGGGTAGCCGTGGCATGGGCGCTTACAAAATCAATATCCCCGGGGGTTACACCGGCGTCAGACAACGCCGCGTGCATGCACCGGACCATGGCCGCAGGATCTGGCTGACTGATATGAACACCACTGCCACAGGTGTTATAGCCGATAACCTCTGCAAGAATATTGGCCCCCCGGTTTTTGGCATGGGTGAGTTCTTCAAGCACCAGGATTCCAGCACCTTCGCCGCAGACGATTCCATCCCGGTGTTTGTCAAAGGGACGAGGCGTTGTTTGAGGGCTGTCATTAAACCGGGTAGAGGTTGCAAATAATATATCAAATGATCCGGTTACCGTGGGGTGAAGTTCTTCTGCACCGCCGCATAGAACCAGATCCTGTTTGTTGTGCCGGATCAGGTCAAACCCGGTACCTATGGCCTGGAGAGATGACGCACAGGCTGCACAAGTTGCAATGACATCGCCAATAATGCCTAAGTATTGGGCAATATTCATGGAGATTGTATGGGAAATACACTGGAAAAATTTCATTGCGGTCAATTTTGTCAGATCATGATCTGGAAGCATGGTTTCAAAGGCATCATATAATGCCTGGGAACTGCCCATGGTGGAACCGGCCACACACCCGTACCGGGGGTTGGAGATAAATTCTTTTTCAATCCCTGCTGATTTCAAGGCGTCATTGACCGCAAAAATTGCCAAAAAGCTCATCCGGCCCATTGACCGCCGTATTTTTCTGGGAATGATTTTTATATCCGGCAGTTGGGCGGGAGCGCCCACAAGACTTTTCAAACCCTTATATCGGTCCCAGCCTTCCATTCTTTGTGTGCCGCATATTTTCAGGTCAAGGGAATCCATCAATTCTTCCATGGAATTGCCCAGGGCAGAAATACTGCCGGTTCCTGTGATCACAACTCTTCTCATTTAGAATCCGATTCCTTGGGCTGACCTTCCTTGGGTT
>CAXHYW010000929.1:0-1819 GCA_964021475.1 uncultured Desulfobacteraceae bacterium
TACAGCTCAGAGCAAAACGAAGGGTTGTATCCTTCCATTCGGATCCGGCCCTAGCCGTTGACTGGGTCTAAAAAAGAGCTGTTTGCATGATGCCAAGAATCATGGTCATTGATGATGATCCCATTACCCTCAAGCGGTTGAGAAGGATATTGGAAAAGACGGGGTATCTTGTCTCGTCCTATACCAACCCCTTGGGGGCACTCAAACAGATGGGCGCCCATCATTACCATCTGGTGATTACCGATGTGAAAATGCCCGGTATGGATGGGATGGACTTGTTGATAAACGTGAAGACGCATTATTCCACAACAGAAGTCGTCCTTATGACCGGGTATGCCAGCATTGACAAGGCCATCGAGGCCACACAAGAAGGGGCATTCTACTATCTGGAAAAACCCTTTACCCCGGACCAACTTCTGGAAACTATTAAAAAGGCCCTTGATCGGCAACAGGTGAACAAGGCGTCCAAACAAATAAACAGGGCAAAAAATCAAGGGTCTGGTCTGCCGGTTATCATAGGAAAGAGTCCTAAAATCCGGGAAATAGAAACCCTGATTCACCAGATTGCTCCCACCAATTGTAATGTATTAATCACGGGTGATTCGGGAACCGGAAAAGAATTGGTGGCCCGTTCCATACACGCATTAAGCCATCGGGCAAAGGGACCTTTTGTGCCGGCTAACTGCGGGGCTTTCAATGAAACCCTCCTGGACAATGAGCTATTCGGCCATGAAAAAGGGGCATTTACCGGTGCTGTAGCCGATCAGAAAGGGTTGCTGGAGGTCGCAGATAAAGGGACCATTTTTCTGGACGAAATAGGAGAAATGCCCCATTCAATGCAGGTCAAGCTGCTGCGTGTCCTCCAGGAAAATGAATTGATGAAAGTTGGCGGAAATCGGGTAATACCCGTTGATCTGCGGGTGGTGTCTGCCACGTCAAAGGATTTGAAAGTTGAAGTGGCAGCGGGTCTGTTCAGAAAGGACATGTATTATCGTATCAATGTGGTGAATATAAAAGTGCCCTGCCTCAAAGAACGGCCTGAAGATATCCCCCTGTTGGCCTACCATATTATTAAACGGTTGAACCAAAACACAGACCAAAACATCAATTTCATATCGTCCAGGGCAATGTCATTGTTAACCGGCTATGCCTTTCCAGGTAATGTCCGGGAGCTTGAAAATATACTGGAACGGGCAGTGGCAATTTGTCAGGGCCATGAAATTCGTGCCTGTGATCTTCCTGCCGACCTGACGGAACTTGAGCTGCATGCCTATCAACCCCCTAAAGACCATGGGATGACCCTTGCTGAACTGGAAAAAGAGTATATTGGACACCTGTTGAAAAATACCAATCATACCCGGGCAAAAACAGCCCAAATCCTAGGGATCGACAGGGCATCCCTGTGGCGGAAAATTAAAAAATTCGGATTGGATTGATCTGTTCGATTTTACAACACCCCTGTTCTATTCTGCAACATTCCATTCCCCCTCACTTTTGTTAAGCCTTTTCCTTTTCAACCCCATCATTGGGTTGCATTCTGCAACATCTCACTCCTTTTGATCCTTGTTGAACAAAGTGTAAAAAAAATCTATAAAATCAATTGCTTGTTATTTTTATTCGGGTCGGCATGGTTATTGTAATCCTTCCCTTTGCCGACAGGAAAAAGGGAAAACACTGGCTCTGTCATCTGGCCGGGAACCTGGAGTGTCCGTTGTTAACAGTACGCAGACGGTTAAAAGAAAGAACAAATTTTGCAAAAAATCGGTGAAGAATGAATTGTGTAAAAATCAATGAAATAAGGATATCAAATCTGGAGAGA
>CAXHYW010000930.1:0-1812 GCA_964021475.1 uncultured Desulfobacteraceae bacterium
TGATTAATCCCCCTTAGAAAGGAATCCAGGTATTGGAGTGCTTCCGGATTGATCTCCTGCTCCCGGGCAAGATAGTTCGCTGCCCTTTCTTTGAGCAGGAGGGTACGAAACATCTTGTCCACATTTGTTAGCTTCGGCCCCAGGATTTGTGCCAGTTCTCCCTTGGCAAGGCGCCGCTGCAGTTCCATCTGAAACAACCGGTCCTGGGCCGTGGTAAACCCCAGGGCAAAATAGGCATCATTTCCGTTGGCTGCCTTTATATGGGGCACTCCCCATTTGTCACGAATAATGCTGACTTTTTTAGTTATCAACGCCGTTGCCATGGTGGCATCCATATCCGGCAGTTGGTGGACAAGATAGGCCCAGGTACCGCCCATAAAAAGAAGGATAATGGCAATCAGCATCAGGATGGAATAAGATATCAACTTGCGAACCTGTTTCATTTGAACTCCTTAAGAGATGGTATCAGTTGATCTGCATTGAAATGAATCTGTCATTTTAAAAAAATAAAAACTATTCGAAAAAGTGACTATCGTCAAGTTAATTCATTCATTCATGAATCGATGACAACCGGTTTTTTATAAGAAAAGTTTTCATCGTGAAAAATTTAAGGTATGGTGAAAAATTATTAAACACAAGAATTTTGGAGGAAAAAGGTATGCCCATAGCTGACAAAATGGTAAAAATGGTTGAATCCGCATCCATGATTCGGAAAATGTTTGAAGAAGGGGCCCGGCTGCGGGAAAAATACGGAAATGACAATGTGTTTGATTTTTCCCTTGGCAACCCGGATGTTCCCCCGCCGGCAGCGGTAAAGGAAACCTTGCTTGCGCTGATCAACAATGAGAGCACCTCCCACGGCTATATGTTTAATTCCGGGTATCCCCATGTTCGAAAGGCGGTGGCCGATTATCTGAACCGGGAATTTAATGTGGGGCTTACCGAAGATCTGGTGGTGATGACCGTGGGGGCAGCAGGGGCTTTAAATGATACCCTGAGGGCATTGGTAAATCCCGGTGAGGATATCCTGGTGCCAGCTCCTTATTTTGTCGGTTATAACCAATACGCCTTTGTGGCCGGTGCCAACCTGAAAACAGCTCCCACCCTCCCTGATTTTCACCTGGATTTGGATGCAATTAAAGAAGCCATCACCCAAAATACCCGGGTTATGTTGATTAATTCTCCCAACAACCCCACCGGAGCTGTCTACACCAAAGAAGAATTGGTCGGTCTGGGAAATCTGCTGGAAGCGGCCAGTCTCAAATTTGGCAAACGCATTTATCTGATATCCGATGAACCCTATCGAAAGATTGTCTATGGGGTTGAGGTGCCATCGGTGTTTGATGTGTACCCCCACACCATTATGATCTCCTCCTATTCCAAGGAATTATCCCTGGCAGGGGAGAGAATCGGATATCTTGCCATCCATCCATTGGCCGAGGATGCCGAGATGATTGCAGGTGCTGCCGGGGTGACAAACACCATGATGTATGTGAATGCACCGGCACTTTTTCAGCAGGTGGTGGGTAAGCTTCAGGGGGTGAGCGTGGATATTGATATTTATAAACGGCGTCGGGATATGCTCTGTGAAGGACTTTTTGCCTCAGGGTATGAATTTGATTTGCCCGAAGGTGCCTTTTATCTCTTCCCCAAATCTCCCATTGAAAACGATATCGAGTTTGTGAATATCCTAAAGAAAGAAAATATTCTGGCGGTCCCGGGAACAGCCTTCGGGGGACCCGGATTTTTCAGGCTTTCCTATGCCGTTCCTGAAAAAACCATTCGAGGGTCCCTTGAGGGGTTTAAAAAGGC
>CAXHYW010000931.1:0-1811 GCA_964021475.1 uncultured Desulfobacteraceae bacterium
TCCTGAAAACGGATGTAGCCGAAATATACATTCCGTTAATGAATCGTGCTAAATTTCAGGGTGCCTTAGAAATATATTATGATATTTCACAAAGAAAACAGGCCTTAGATCGTCTTGTTTTCAAAACGCTCATGATTATTTATGGACTGACAATTGTGTTTTTAATAGCTGTCGGAATAGTTTTGAACAAAGCAAGCGTCCAGATGATCCAACGAAAAAAATCTGATGAGAAACTAAAAGAAGTCAATCAAACTCTTGAAAAAAGAGTTATTGATCAAACCGAAGAAATTCGACAAACCCAGAAAGTATCTGTCAAGGCTTTGGCCATTTTGGCCGAACATTATGATGCCGATACTGGCGAGCATCTCAATAGGATTCAATCATATGTAGAGATTTTAACCAAGTGGTTAAAGGAAAATTCTCACTTTAAAGCATATTTGTCTAAAAAGGAGAACTATATTAGTGAGATAAAATTGGCATGCCTGCTCCATGATGTGGGTAAGACAGCCATACCAGTTGAAATTTTGAATAAACCAGGTAAACTCACCAATGCGGAATTTGAAATTATTAAAACCCATACAACGATTGCAGGGGATGCTTTAACCTCTGCAAATGATGACTTTAGAAAAACATTTATATCTGACAGTTATCTTGCCCTGGCCAGGGATATTGCACTTTATCATCATGAAAAATGGAATGGGAAAGGTTACCCAAAAGGGCTTTCTGGCGAATCGATTCCACTTTCAGCAAGAATAGTTGCGGTTGCAGATGTTTACGATGCTTTAAGAAGCAAGCGTCCATACAAGGAGGCCTGGTCACATGAAAAAGCTGTGAATGAAATCATGACTGAAAAAGGAAAGCATTTTGATCCTGAAATAATTACAGCATTTATCAGCCAGTCAGACACGTTCCATACTATTTCCAAAAATCAATAAAATTATTTGTCCAGAATGGTTCTGACCGCCTTGGAAAACTCCTGGAGGGAAAATGGTTTTTGAATAAATCCGTGGCACCCCTGGTCTAAAAGTGCTTCCAGACGTTCATCCACAGTGTACCCGGTGGTGATGAGAATCTTGGTTTGGGCCTTGATCTCTTTTATCCGGGCAAATGCCTTTTCCCCGTCCATTATCGGCATGATCAGGTCCAGCACCACCAGGGAAATTTGATCTTTGTGCAATTGGAATATTTCAACGGCTTCCATCCCGTTGTGTGCAATAAGGGGGGTGTATCCCAGTTTCTCAAGGAAATTTTTCCCCACATTTAAAATCTCCTGTTCATCATCCACTAACAACACGGTTTCAGACCCTTTCAGCAGTTGCTCAAATGCGAGCGGTTCTTTTGAAAGTTTTTTTATACAAACCTTGTTGGAGGCGGGCAGGCAGACCTTAAACTCAGACCCTTCCTCTTTTTTGCTGGTCACCGTGATGAAGCCGCCGTGGTTTTTTACAATACCGAAAACAGTTGAAAGCCCCAGTCCCCTGCCTTTTTTGTCCCCGATCTCTTTTGTTGAGAAAAAGGGGTCAAATATTTTTTTTTGAATCTGATCATCCATTCCAATTCCGGTATCTTTGATGGTTATCTGGATGTACCGGCCGGGAGTGATTTCAAAGGGATACCCATGGTCTTCCCGGATAAAAAGGTTTTGGGTACTGACAAACATCTGTCCGGCATCAATCATTGCCTGGGAGGCATTCATCAACAGATTGAGACAGACCTGCTCTATCTGGGATTGGTCCCCGTCCACATTGTGGAGGTTCTTTTCAAAGGATTCTATTATCTGGATATCTTTTCTTGAGGGTTTGAAGATGTTC
>CAXHYW010000932.1:0-1809 GCA_964021475.1 uncultured Desulfobacteraceae bacterium
ATTCGGGTGGTTTCAAGTGATACTCGGTTTGGCCAGATTGAAATAAAACGGGGGATCTATCCGGTTGGGGGTGCCACCGTTCGCCTGATGCAGGAAATCGGTTGGGGCAATGCCATGCGGTATCTGTTAACCGCCGATGAAATCCTTGCCGGGGACGCCTGGCGAATGGGTCTTGTTCAGGAGGTAACGGAACCTGGAAAAGAGTTTGAAAGCGCCTTGAAAATTGCCCAGACTATTGCAAAACAATCTCCTCTGGGCGTCCAGGCAACGCTGAAATCCGGTCGAACGGCAAGATATGAAGGGGATCAGGCCGCCATTGAACGATTGCTGCCGGATCTGATGCCCATCATGCAAAGCGAAGATTTTAAGGAAGGGATCCAGTCTTTTCTTGAGAGAAGAGACGCAAAATTCAAAGGAATTTAGAATTCTCCCACCAGGGAGTACCCTGGAACAGTCTCTCCTGGGTGGCCATCCAGAGGGTTTTGTTCCGGGGCCCTGAAATCTTGCGATTCAATTGTCATCGGGTGTTATTCCAAGAGGTTTTAAGGATGTTGTCAATACCAGGGCTGTGGTGCATAAAACTGCCAAAATCCAAAAAACTATTTTGTAACTGGCGGTGAGATCAAATATGTACCCTGCCATAAAAGGGCCGATGGCCCCTCCGATGGTGCTGCTGAATATGACAATCCCGAATAGAAGCCCATGGGATTTTGTTCCGAAAAATTTAGCAACCAAAGGGGAGAGCAAAGAGAAAAATCCTCCGTGGGCAAATCCGTATACGGCAGCAAATAGATAAAACATCCATAACGCGTTGACTAACTGCAACCAGACCAGGGATGATAATAAACACACAAGGCAGATCAGCAAAGCTGATTTTTCTCCCATTTTATCGGCGGCTCCTCCCATCAAAAAGCGGCCCGCAATACTGGTGCCGCCAATGGTCGCTAAAATTCCAGCGGCAATCCCCCGGGGGATGCCCAAATCAATGGCATGCTGCACAATATGCATGAGAATGGTATACACACAGAAAAGAACCATGAAATAGATGAAACAAATCGTCCAAAATTGCCGTGTGGCAAGGGCTTGCCTAAAGGTTAACCCTTCTTCGGGTTTGCTCTGCGTTTCCGGTGTTTCGCAAAGTTCATTGTCAATGAATTGTCCTTTTTGGATGGGATCACGAACCAAAAACTGGGCGAGAAAGAAAACACAGGTAAAAATAAGAAAAGCCAATACCACGAAGGCGGTTCGCCACCCATAATGAAGGATAAGCCAGGTGATAAAAAATGGCATGGTGAACATGCCGACCCCTGTTCCGACTTTAATGATACCGCTCATCATTCCCCGTTTTTTCTTAAACCACCTGGACACAGTGGACAAAGGGATTACGTCGATGCCGCCAAGGCCTACAGCGGCGATCATCCCATAGAACAGATACAGTTGCCAGACAGAATTTAGTGTTGCCATGAGAAGAAACCCAAGACCCAGGAAGAAAGCACACCCGCTCATGATGATTCTGGGTCCGAATCTGTCATTGAAATTTCCCAGAAGAATACTGGCAGACCCATGCACCAGAAAACCCAATGATGCCGCACCTGAAATGGTGGCCCTTGACCATCCAAACTCCTGGATCAATGGGTCAAAAAAAACGCCGAAACTATTACTGACTCCCCAGACAACAGCCTGTATGAAAAAACCGGCAACGATAATGGTATAGCCGTAAAAAAAAGGAATGACTTTAATATTTGTCAACACAATACGCTCGCAGTTTCATAGGAATAATCCTGTATGATAATAGGTTCTAAACACTCC
>CAXHYW010000933.1:0-1805 GCA_964021475.1 uncultured Desulfobacteraceae bacterium
ACGCAGATGGGTATCATCCAATTACCAGCTTGATATTGTGGGTGTCCATGGTTTTGGTCACGGCTTTGCTCAGTTCGTCCAGATCCAGATTAGAAGTATATTTTCCATTGGTCTCAAAAATTTCAACCCCCGGGATATTTTTTCGAGTTAATTTCAGCAATACACTGAGGCCAAAGGTCTTTTTCACTTCAAACTTTTTTCTAGGCGTATTCATATCAGGGCCTCCTTTGGATTTGGTTTGTTACCCATACCGGCAAAATCTGCTATGGGAAATGCTATATTCATCCTGATAATAGATAAAAGCAATTCTTATGCCATGTTTCACGACAACGATACAGATGATAGATGAACGCCTGAAAAGCAGTTGAAACAAACAAATCACCATTGAATAAACCACAAGGAAAGGATGGGTTAATAAAAAACATAAAAATAAGCGGTGGGCTTGCAATTGTCCTTTTGCCTTGACAACAATGGACTTCCTATCCTATCGTGCCTCGTGCGAAAATCATTTAAAGGGAGATCCCAATGAAACTGGAAAGAAAAACTATCTGCTTGATGCGGTTCTTGATAATCATTTTAATTTTATATCCCGTTCATATTTTCGGTCAGACTGTCCAACCGGCAGTGGCAATAAAAAAACCGTTGGTGGGTGAAGGTGTGACGGGTTCACAAAAAAAATATTTGAATTTGACCACTTTATGGACTGAGATGGAAAACTCTTTTCGGGACACCCGGAAATTCAGGGTTTTAAGCCGAAACAAAACAGTAACCAATGCGATTCTTGAGGAGCAGGAGTTTGCCGCATCTGATTTGGCCAAGGGGGATGCGGCAAAGACAGGTCAGTTCAGCAATGCAAATTATCTGGTGTTATCAACGGTTCAGGATTTTAAATTTTATCGAAAACATACCCCTGTCCCCAATTTTGATGATAAATACAAACGGATAGACGTGGGCCTGCTTCAGGTGTCCGCCGAGATGTATGATACAACCTCAGGCCAAATCATGGGTACGTTTTCTCTGAAAACTTCCTTTAGCACGACTCCACAGGTTGTCAACGGGCGTAAGGGAAGACCTAGTAGTGTTCAATTCACCCGGATGGCAAAAAAAATTGCGGCGCAACTGGCAGATCAGTTTATTGCGAGCGTGTACCCGATGAAAGTTGTCAAACGGAGCAGTAAAGGAAAGGTCATTCTCAATCGGGGTAAGGATGGGGGCCTGAAAAAAGGACAAATTCTTGAAGTATTTTCTGCCGGTGAGAAGCTTATAGATCCGGATACGGGAGAATCCCTTGGATCCTCTGAAGAATATGTCGGCAAGGTAAAGATTATTCGTATCAATCCTAAATTTACAATTGCGGTGATTGTCTCTGAGGAGGATCCAGAGTTTTATCCCATCGGTACAGGCAATATACTTCGGCGTCCGCAATAAAGCGAGCTAACATAAGACCCTATCTATACATGGAAAAAAATATACATGGAAAAAAATAATTTGGTATTCAAGGCACAGGGATTTTCCGTCAGGGCAATTTTTTATTGTTTAAGTTTTTTTGTTATGTCCTGCTGGTTCAGCACCGGGGCCAATGCATTTTTTTGGAATAAGGTTAAAACCCCGAGTTTGGCGATTATTGGTGCCGGTGATTTTTCAGCAGACACCATAGCGAATCAGCAAACGGGGCTTCCAGAGGATCTGGCAGCCCGGATTGTCGAACGTCTAACCAAGAGCCGCCGATTTAAGGTATTGGAGCGCAAGGCCTTGCGTAAGGTTGTCATGGAACAACGGTTTGGCTCCAAGTACCCTGTCAGTGA
>CAXHYW010000934.1:0-1795 GCA_964021475.1 uncultured Desulfobacteraceae bacterium
GGGTCCTTTTGTTTGATATGGCTTTTCAAAAATTCAATATAATCGGTTTCAGACAGCCGCTGCTGATTTTTAATCTTTTGACAGCTTTTCAAAAAATTATTTCTCAATATTCTCAACAGCCAGGACTTGCACTTAGAGAACTCCTTGAGCTGATGGAATTTATTGTATGCCATCATAAAGGTTTCCTGAACGATATCCTGGGCATCAAACACATTGCCTGTATATTTCAGGGCCACATTATATAAAAGCGTCATATGGGGATAGGTCAGATCTTTAAATACCTGCCTGTATTCCTTTTGATTGCGTCCCATTTTATCATTTCCTGATTTTGCCCCTCGTTTCATTAAGGTAATCAGAATATGAATCAATTCAATTGCCCATGGCAGTTTTCTTTTTACAGGCTATCCATGGCCTTTCTTCTAAGGCGAACCTAGCTGATTTTTTATTCGCCGGATTTGATATTGTCTTGATCTTTAATTTTCTGGTTTTTACTCTCTTTATTTTTTTTTGATACCGGTTCCAGATGAACCATTACATCAATGATTCGGCTGTTTTTTTCAAGAAGAATCACTTTGACGGTTTCAGAGATGTTATGACCCGCCGTGACCGTCATGGAGCCCTCCACTTCCAGATGGAGGTCCAGATAAAAGGAACCGGCTATTTTGCGGCTTCTTATTCTATGAGCCCCTTTGACATCGGGGATGGTCATAATGGTATTTTCAATGGCAATAAGTTCGTGTTGCGGCATGCCCGCATCCAGAAGTTCGCTCACACTGGAAAAGAGAATATCCAGGCCGACTTTAATGATAAATACCGACACAATGATGGCGCCCACTTGATCCAGGAAGGCAAGCTTCGGATTAATCAGGGTGGCAACTACCGCCACAAGGACCGGAATGGAAGACAGGGCATCGGTCCTGTGGTGCCATGCATTAGCCTTTACAGCAGAGGAGTTGGTTTCAATACCAACCCTGTAGGTAAGCCGAAACATGATCTCCTTGACAATAAAGGAGAGAAGGGGGCCAATGATGACCACCCAGTTCAGGCTCGCTTTGGAAGGGGTCATGAGGGATAAAATGGCGTTGTACCCAATGCCTATCGCAACCCCCATGAGAATCAGGCCAATGGTGATGGTCACAAAGGATTCGATTTTCTGGTGTCCAAAGGGGTGGCAATCATCTGCCGGGGCAGTCCAGTATTTTACCCCGAAGAGAATCACAAAGTCAGAAGATGTGTCTGAAAAGCTATGCAAGGCATCTGCTACGACAGCCTGGCTGTTACCCATTATACCCAGGGCAAACTTCACCCCGGACAAAAGGATATTGGCCAAAAGTCCGAGTAGGGTAATGTTCCGGATCTTGTCTTTTTCAGCAACAGGCTTTTCCATATAAATGTTCATTTTTACTCCAGGGTTTGGCATCGGGTATTTTTTATTTTAATCTTATTTTATTTTAATCAAGGGAATAAATTTCAGATTGGCCTTTGGAAAGGGAAAGCCGTTTATTTCTGAAATCCGGATCCACCGGTAATCAATGGGACCGTTCAAGTCAATCTCCCCTGAGACATAGTGACAGTAGAACACATCCATTTCAATCTTAAAATGGGTATAGGCGTGTTTTATCCGGACCAGAAAAGAATCAATTTTTACTTCCAACCCGGTCTCTTCCCTTATTTCCCGGACACAGGCAGCAGAGCTGTCTTCATCTAGTTCAAGTTTTCCGCCTGGAAATTCCCACAACCCGCCCAAAAGGCCATCCAACTGCCTTCGGGTAATGAGCAGCCGTCCGTTTTTTCG
>CAXHYW010000935.1:0-1794 GCA_964021475.1 uncultured Desulfobacteraceae bacterium
GCACAAGCCTCAGGGTAAACAGGTAGCTCCCCCCTTCCCGCTTTATCCCCTCATTAACAGCATTAATTTTGGTAGAGAATTTAGCCTGGACCCAGTCCCTGAACATATACCGGGAAAATAAAAATGCCAGGGTCGCTCCAATGGTGCTGGCAAAGGAGACAATCACCCCCCCGGTAAAAAGCCCAAACACCGCACCGCTGGCCAGGGTCAGAACAGCTGCTCCCGGCAATGACAGAGCCGCCATAAGAACATATACTCCCATATAGACCCCAATGGTCAACGCCCGATGCTCCCCGTAGTAGGCCCGGAATGAATCCAGTTCACTTTTAAGGAGGGTCAGGGAAAAATACCGGTCCAGATCAAATATGAAAAAAAGCCAGACCAACATCAACATCCCAGCCGCAAGTATGAGTTTAACCACAAGACTTTTTTTCATTGGGGGGTTCCTTTTCCCGGTAGTGTCATGGGATACCGGTTCGCCACCGGCACAGGATGATTAATTTTTCTCAATGGCCTGGAATCTCTTGATAAATTTTCGGTCAATATAATCCTTGATCATAAAGGCCAGTCTGCCGCCAAACACCCATTTATTTTTCCGTAGAATCCCTGTTTTCCCGCCCAGATTAAAGATCAACAGATAATCCGGCCCAGGGTCAAAGGGCTCAAGAGGTCTTCCATCCAACTTAGCCATAAGATTGTAAAGCAGCACGGGATTTTCCCGGACCGCATAGACCCCTACCTTGTCCAGGGGCTGGGGTTCAAAATAGATACAATCCCCGCCACCAAAGATTTCAGGATATGCCACACTCTGGAGGTATTGATTGACCAAAAGCCCCTTGTCCGGTCCCATGGGCAGACCGGATGCTTCAAAAAGGGTCGAAGGTTTTACACCCAGGGCCATGAAGACAAAATCCGTATCAAAGATTTCCCCTGATTCCAGGGTAATCTGTTCTTTGGTTACGGTTTTCACATATCCCTGTTCGATAATCTCAATGCCTCTCCTGAGAAAGACAGAAAAAATCCGTTGCCGGATGGAATCGGGAAACCGTGCCATAAATTTCTTCCCGGCAAAAATCCGGATTGTTGGCAGATATCCCTTTGTCAGCCGAGCCAATTGCCAGACATTGCCAGCCACTTCTGCCGAGGAGGGGCCACCTCCCACCACACTGATGGTGCTGGGTTTTTCCTTGAACAACAATTTGAGTTTTTCAGATGCTTCCATGAGCCGTTCAATGGGTTTGACCGGATAAATATTTTCCCTGTCTTTATTTTCCCTGTCTTTATTTTCCAATGTTTCAGACACGGATTCCATGGGCACATAACTGCCGGCATTAAAAGAGAGCACATCATAGGGAAAGGCTTTTTCCGCCTGTGTAAAGGCTATTTTTTTATCCGGATCAATCCGAACCACCCGGTCCTTTACAAAAATACCGCCTAGGCTTGTTACCACATACTTTGTGTCAAAGCGGATGGCTTCAGAAGTATAGGTATTGCCTAACATTCCCGGACCCATCCCCGAGTAATAGTGATGGAAGGAAGGCGCAATCACGGTAACCTTGTATCCTTTTTCAACAAACTGGCCGATGTTTTCCAGGGTCACCATGTGGGCGTGCCCCCCCCCGACAAGTACAAGATGTTTTCTCATGCGATGGTTTCCCTTAAGGTCGTTAATGATTGCGTTCGTCTGGTTTTAAAGTTGACCTTATTTTAAAGCTGGTCCATTAATTTACCCAGACTTACCAGGTGCATTTTTTCTTCATTGGCAATGGTGTGGATGATATCCCGGGCTTCGGG
>CAXHYW010000936.1:0-1789 GCA_964021475.1 uncultured Desulfobacteraceae bacterium
AGATTCTCCGGAGTGACTGGAGTTCAGACGTGTGCTCTTCCGATCTTTGCCTGGTATTGTTGGGCAGCTTCAATCAAGGCTTCCGCTCCCGGCAGATCAAAATGACCCTTGGGGGACATTCCGCTCAATATCCCGCCGCCGCCCACGGCAATGTTACAATCTTTATGGGCAAACAAAATGGTGGGACTGATGCCCTGGTATCCGCCACCCGCGGGGTTGGTGCCATAGATACCGGCCAGAATGGGAATTCCCATCTGTTCCAGTTCCGCATGGCGGTAAAAGGTGGTCCCGGAGCCTCTTCTGTTGGCATAAAATTTTTCCTGGTTCGTCAATTTAACGCCGGAACAATTGACCAGCCAGACCAAAGGAATATTCAAACGTTTGGAAAGATCGGTGGCCCTTAAAATATTCTCCGGCTGTCCCGGAAGCCAGGCCCCGGCCATGACCTTGTTATCAAACCCGATGATCACAGCCCATTTACCCGATATTTTACCAAGGCCGTCGATGACGTTGGTGGTGCCCTCTTCATTGTCCTCTGGATTGAACAAGGTGTGCAAAGGATGCCAGGTGCCAGGATCAACGAGATATTCCAGGCGCTGCCATACGGTCATCCCCCCACGGGCATTAATTTTCTCCGTGGGCATTCCCGCATTCTTTACCTTTTCCACCTCTTGGGCAATACCGGCTTCGACCTCCTGGACCAGTCCAAGGTTTTTTTCAGAGCTGAGCATCTTGCCCTTGTTCAGTTCACTGCCAAATTCCGTCATCTTTTCAAAATATTGTCGCATTCTTTAACTCCCGGTCCTAAAATTATTGGATTTTACCGGCAAACCCCATTACAAAGAGACCCTTTTTGTCTGTCACGTCCATTGTATCTCAAGGGTCTGTCCGGGGCACTGCCGGTCCATATACCCACTTGACTTTAAATTGTTCTTTAAGTATAGAGCTAAGCTATCTATTTTTGATAAAGCGTGTTTTTTTGTGGACAACCCACCCATTATCTTTTGAATTAAGGAGAATCCAATGAGCACAGAAATTTTAGCCCCCATGCCCGGAACCATCATAGAAATCCAGGTTGCCCCCGGAGACGAAGTTGTTGAAGGCCAGGAACTGCTGGTACTGGAAGCCATGAAAATGGAGAACCCCATTGTTTCGACGGTGGATGGAAAAATCAAAGAAATCAATGTAAATGTGGATGACAAGGTGGCCACCAAACAGGTCATGCTGATCATTGAATAATTATCCAACATTTTTATTCTGATATCCTTGGTCTGTAGAGCGCCTTGTTTTTCTAACCGGGCGCTTTGCAGAATCACCCTGCCCGCTTCTTTCTAATCTCATATTTTTGCGATAAAAGCCCATAACCATTGTATATGTTTATCTTTTTACCATTCAAAATTTGTTTCATTCTGTAAGACGCTGTTCTATTCGTTTAAGATAGTTATAATTAAAACCCTTTGTCAAGAAATTTTTTGATCATTTTTGTGATTAGATTTTTAATCAGATTTTTTTCTTGACTTCTTGATGTAATTTTAGTTTATTTTACACCATGATATGAAACGGCGTTTTGATGTATAAAACATAAATGGAAATTATTTTCATAAATGCAGCAAATTACAACGCAACAAATTATAGGGTTGAGATGTGAACAAACCGAATCCTAAAAAGCTCAATGCCATTGAAAAAGCCCTTGAAATCATGCTCAAATTCAAGGGTACCAAGCCCCGGTGGGGAATTCGGGAACTTTCCTCGGAACTATCCTTCAGCCCGGCAACGGTTCAGCGAATCC
>CAXHYW010000937.1:0-1779 GCA_964021475.1 uncultured Desulfobacteraceae bacterium
ACATGAATCCTGTACCGGAACCTGCCACCATGGCATTGTTGGGTATCGGCCTTCTGGGGTTGGCAGGGATCGCCAGAAGACACACCAGATAATCAATCCCCTCTAAACCATACAAAAAGGCAATGCCGTAGGGCATTGCCTTTTATCTTTTTGCCCCATGCTGTTTTGCAATGAACCTTGTCATCTGACCCAGGACCACCGCCATGATTTTTTTGGGTAGAAAATAGCCCGAGGCCGTTTTTGAGATCTGCTCCAGCAGTTCTTCAACCGTTTTTTGTTCGTCCCGGGTGCTGTCATAGATCTTTTCAATCAATTGCCGCATGGTCCCGGCATCTGCCATGGATTGCTTCATGAACCCTTTGCCTGCCGGCTGTATCAGGGCCCCATAGTGTTCGAAAAGATGAATAGCCACCTCATATTCGGCCAATTTTTTTAAGCTTTCCTGGTAAAGATCAAAATTGGAGTTGGCCGCAGCAAATACCATATCCCCATAAATGATTCCCCCAGAGTCCGAGGCGGAAAGCACCTTTCCCTCAGGAATATAAATGGCCATTGAGCAGGAGGAGTGACCGGGCACGTCAATGACCTCAAAATCAAGATCTCCGCAACTAAGAACATCTCCCTGGGAAACGGTCTCATCAACCCCAATGGTTTTGATATCAAGGCTATCCCGAACACGGGCCAACTCATCCTTTTTGGGCAGCATCATAAGGTTGAACCCCACAATGCTGGCCACCACATCCTCCCGTGCGAGGAGTTGTTTTCCCCGGACAGAGGCGGTGATTGTTATCCAGGGCCACTCCTGTTTTAAAAAAGGGGCAATGCCCACATGATCAAAATGGGAATGATGGAGGACCAGTCGTTTGATCTTTTTAACATCAATATCGGCGGCTTTGATCTGGGCCATCACATCCGGAACAATATAGGTCATGCCGCCCCCGAGGATGGCATATTCATCCCGGCCATCCACCAGGTACACACAAGACTCATTACGCCCCAGCAGGGTTATCCGGTCACTTACAACTCCTGGTTGTTCAATTCTAATAGTGCTCATATGGTAAAGGTGTCGGTAATGCTTTTTTCTTCACCGACGGTAAGTTTTTCTTTTCGGGAAAAATTGGTCGCTCCATTTACAAACAGATCTCTGGCCTGTAGTTCAATGGTCAGTTCAGACGCGGAATTTTCATCAACGCGTTTGCAATTCATCGTGATTATATTTTCCCCCTCTTGCAAACAGATCTGTTTTTTCATATCTTCGGGTAACACCGGAGCCGTTGGATTATCTTTTCCAAATAGCTTTAAAGATTCTGATTTCTGACCACGGGTGCCAATATCAATACCATTAATCTCAATGGTAACATCATACCCGTTTGCAAGGATGGTGAGGATCGCATTTAATTCTCTATTCATATCAACTCCCTTTGTTCAATGTGAGGTTATCTTTAAGTTAAGAATCCCAAAAGCCTCTTGGAGTGAATGATTCTTGGTTTTCTATCAAGGAGTTTTTTGCACAACGGGCAAATTTATTCAAGAAAAATTTCCAAAATTTTCTTTTCATTATAGTGACTATTCTATTGATTATTATAGTCAAACTGAAGAATCCCCTCGCCCCATCGTCGTTTGTCGGGCAATCATCTCTTTGACTCTTAGATCAAAATTTTGGGTGGGTATCCCACCAATTGAAATTTTACCAAAGAGTTCCATCAGCTCGTCGGAATGCTGAGCAGGTTTTTTGTTTGCCAGATCAAAATGGGTGAATTTAATCCAAATCACCGATTT
>CAXHYW010000938.1:0-1775 GCA_964021475.1 uncultured Desulfobacteraceae bacterium
CCAGCTCAAATTTTTTGACCGGAGCGGCAGCCCCTGGTACCGCAGCCATAAGAGCGGTCATGAATACGAGGCTCACTGCCAGCAGGACCCGCCCCGGGGCCCGAAAACGTTTAACACATTTTTTCAAAACACTTCTCCATCTTTTTAAAAGCGCAAGGTTATTGGATCAGGCTGCCCAGGATTTCTTTGGTTTCGCCCTCAATGGTCAGAACTGTCCAATTCCCGTTTTCTTCCTTTGCCGCCACCAGGCAATCCAGCCGTGTGCCGTCACTGAAGGTGATAAAACACTGGCGATCTTCATTCAGGGTTTTGACCTGGGCAAATTTTTTATCCTTGGATATCTGCCGGAATCGCTCGGCCGCCTGCTCAATGGCAATGATCTTATTGTACTCATCCACATCCATCTCTTTGATTTCATCCCGAAGATCGCAAATCTGTTTTTTCAGGGCGGCAATGTTATTAACAACTTTTTCCATCTCCGATTTATTTTCCGATGGGATGGCAAACAAAATTTGTTTGTGCAATTCCATATCCGCCTCTACAAAATTAATCTTCTGCAACAATCCTTTTACTGTACTCATATTTATGGCCCATCGTTTTGTTTATAAAACCATTTATGTTAAACTACTCCACCGCTTCTTAAGATTTTCCTAAGGGCGAGTATATCTTCTTTCCAAGAAGATTCAAGAAATTTTTCAATCTATTGTTCATCACATCGGATCAGACTGATCCCTTAATTTTTCTTGATTCAGGACTTACACAATTCGCCCTTTTCGGCGGCCTTTTTGTTCCCCTTTGCAATCCATTCAAGAAGTCGGACCAAAAGATTCTTTTTCTTTCGGCTCATGGCAACACCCGGTAAACCAGCAGCAGATGCCCCTTTTCTATTTCCCGATTCTCCACAAGTTCCAGGTCAAGATCCAGGGGGTCCCGAAACAGGGAAAGCCCTCTTCCAAACAATACCGGCACCAGGGTCACATGGATCTGGGTGATCAGGCCGTCTTTTGCAAACAGAGAATTTATAATCGCACCACCGATCAGGGTCACCCGTTCAAACCCTTCTTCCTTTAACCCTTTTATAATTTGCCCGGGCGGCTGATCCGTAAATATCAGGTTCTCCTCTTGGCTTTTCCGGTCCGGATTCCGGGTCAGGACAATATTTTTCCTGCCCGGCAGGGGCTTACCAATGGTATCAAATGTTTTGGATCCCATGATGACAACGCCTGCCTCCCGGGTCACCTGGACAAAGTATTGTTTATCTGCTTTCCCGGTCCAATCCACCAATTGCTTGGAATCCTTTGCAATTTTCCCGTCCAGGGTCATGGCCATGAGCAATATTACTTCCATATTTATCTTCCTTATTTATCTTCCTTTTGTCTTAACCAACCGCAATCAAGTTCTGATCCAGAGCCTTGGGTGGGTCTGCCCGGGCTAAACCTTAGGCCAGGGCATAGTTTTTTGCTCGGCCATATAGCAAAACCTATTCCAGACCATCTCTCTTTTTGAAATGGGGCACCGAAGGGTGACCTTATGCTCGGTCACCTTTATGACTTCCCAGTCCCCGGATCGCGGGGAGTCTTCAATCCGTATTTTTTGACCCGGTACAAATGGATATGCTTTAAACACTGTCACGTCATGGTCCATTTTTTTCCTCCCTGTGTCTATATTTATGAGCCTGTAAATTCTTTAAGCTTATTCCATGGGGCCAATCATTTTACCCGGATCCACCAATTCATCAAATTTCTCCTCTGATAAAACCATAAGTTCCAGGGAAG
>CAXHYW010000939.1:0-1761 GCA_964021475.1 uncultured Desulfobacteraceae bacterium
GAGATTCTCCGGAGTGACTGGAGTTCAGACGTGTGCTCTTCCGATCTCCCTGGATGGTTTAAATGTGGCAGCGGTGCTTGATAGCAGAAAATTCAGGATCGGGAAGGAATTTTTAGGGCAGGAGGTCAAATCCTTTGATCAACAAAGTATTCAGGAATATAAGGAGGGCGTTTTTCTGATACTGCCCTGGGTGGAGTATCGGAAGGCGGTGGATATCTTAAAAAATGCCGGGATTCCCGGTGAAAGAATTTTGTCATGGAATCAGTCATTTGAGGGGTAATGGTTAAGGGGCAGCTTAGCCAGTGCGATTAGCAAAGTAAATGTGATAAATACAACAGATTCAAACGAGCCATGAAACATAATGATCATAAAAAAAAAGTATTCAAAAATAAATCAATGTTCGGCACAAGGTCTGATAGAAGCGGCAATAAACTTGTTCTATTCAGACGATAATCATCTTCAAATTGAACATGGGCCCAAGGAAATTTTTACCTATCGGTTTCAAAGCCGGAATGACTTTCCGGGTGACAAGGAAATACTTTTTATCCCCCCCAACGGCTCCCTTAAAAATTTTGATTTTTCCATTTTCCGGATTGCGAAATATTTAAAAGATCTTAATATAAAGACCCGTCTTCTGTCGCTTGAGCCGCCACCGGAAAATTTTGTTCACCTGTTCGGGGAAATATACACACCGAAAACAACAACGGAGTTTCTCGATCTGCTCGGAACCATCCCAAGATCACAGATATTTTACAGGGGCTGGATGCATGCATATATCTTTGGCGCCTTCCTGGTAAAATATTTCCCAAACACAATTATCAATATAAAAGACTGGAATTTCTGCGACCGGCCAAGATACCATTTTCTCTTTGGGGATCTTTCTCTCCATGATTTTGAAGGAATTGACTATACCTTTAAGAATGCCAGGGCCATTCTTTCCCACTACACAGAAGAAGAAACCGACAGATGGGCAAAAGAACACAATTGCAGCCCAGGCAAATTCGTCTTTTTTCCGGAATTATGCAATGAAGAGAACTTTTGCCAATTGATTCCCGAAAAGCCTATGGACAAAATTTCTCTGGTTATGGCCAGCTCATTGCCGCCAAACAATCTCCCCGTGGATATGTTTCCTGGTAAAACTATATTCAGAGATACCCGATTATTGACTCGAAAGGGCCTGATGATTGATTTTGTGGTTCCGGAAGCTGTTTTTTCAAGGACCCTATTAGAAAAAAAACTATACTTGGACGTATTATACGAGTCCCGATTCAACCCAAACTTCAATCTGGTTAAAGGAAGGGCGTTGGCTGCCCAGGTTTTGCAATTGTACCATTATGGCTTTTTCATGCTCTCTAATGTATCGATCGAGGAAAGGCTTTTTCAGCATGCTATTCCAAGCAAATTCGCCCTGTATCTGGAGGCGGGACTTCCGGTCTTGGTAAATGAAAAAATTGAATCGTTATCAAAAATAGTTGAGGATAACGGTCTTGGTTATGTTTTTTCAGATAAAAAAATCGAAATGCTTCCGAATGAACTGCAAAAGATTCATCATCAATATGATGAAATGAGCAAGAATGTTTGTGCCTTTAGAAATAAATTTACGTATCAGTCCTTTGATATCCTGGAAAAACTAATATTCTAATGGTCGCTTTATTCGTATGAACATTATAGGTGAAATTTCTCGAGGTTGGAGAGGATTGCTGTCGGTTGGAGATCGGAAGAGCACACGTCTGAACTCCAGTCACTCCGGAGAAACTCGTA
>CAXHYW010000940.1:0-1757 GCA_964021475.1 uncultured Desulfobacteraceae bacterium
GGTAAAGAACAGCGGCCAGAAGCCCCGGCCCGGATAATGAAACCCGAGACTATCCGAGCATAACAGGGTTCGGTCGGTTTTGACAAAGCCCAGGAGGTTGCCGGGTGAATGTCCGCCTACTTTTGTCAGGTCCAGAAAAATATTCCCGCCCAGATCCAGGGAGCAGCTTTCCTCAACGACCAAGGCATCCCGGATCCCAGGGATGGCATCAAGGGGTGGTCGCCCGGGAACTATGCCCATTTTTTCAATCCCTTTGGACATGAAAAAATCCTCTTTTATCAATAGGGGCCCGGCCTTTGGGTGGGTGATGAATTCGTTGGCACCTGCGGCCATTACTACCCTTGCCTTGGGGAATCGTTCCATAAGCCCTGGCAGCCCTGTGATATGATCTGAATGGGGATGGCTTACGACCAGGTAATCCGGTGAAACACCCAATGCGTCCAGTTGGGCGATGACAGAATCAATACACCCAGAAATACCAGACTCAAACAGAGCCGATTTGTTGTGACCTGTGACAAGGTAGAGATTAAAGAAATAGTTGCCCAGCATCCTTACATGGGGGCTAATCTCCATGGGAAACTTTTCCTGGGGGATATAGTGGGATTTCATACAATTCCTTTCTCTGTTGGATATTTGCCGGGGATTAATGGTTGTGGGATTACTATTTAAATTGCGTTCTTAAAGGGTTCAAGTCCGGTTCTTTCAATCATCTTCCCCAGGCGCTCTCCCTTTTTAGCATTGTCACTGTAAAATTGGACCACCTTTTCCACGGCGCTCATTACCTGCTCATCATCCAGGTCTGTCACAAGTTCTTTGCCAATTCTGGGCACCATGCCCACATTCCCGCCGATGGTAAGGGTCCAGCCACCGGGAAATCCGATAAGGCCGACATCCCTGACCCAGGATTCAGAACAGCTCAGTTTGCATCCGGACACGGCCATTTTAAATTTGCCTGGCAACTGCCGGGCATGGTATTTTTTATCCAGCTTCATGCCGATTCCAATGGCATCCTGTTTGCCAAGTTTGCAAAACGTGGTGCCGGGACAGGTTCTGATGCTCCGTACGCACATGCCCACGGCAGCTCCCTTGTCCAATCCCAAATCTTCCCATGCACCGTCAATATCTTCCTCTTTTAGCCCCACAATCGCCATTCGTGTGGCGCCGGTGAGTTTAATGGCTTTGGCATTATATTTTTCAGACACATCGGCAATTTTTCTTAACAGGTCCGGGGTGACAAGCCCGCAGGGAATGTGGGGGGCAATGGCATAGGTTTCATTATCTCTTTGGGGGATGGCCCCTTTTTCTCCAAGCTTTAGCATGGTTTCTCCTGAGTTTTTAGTTTTAAGATCACCATAATCTAAAAGTTATGTCAGGGATGTCAAGGGAACATTATATTTTTTGTTATTTTTGAGTCCATAAAAAATGGGTGGTTATGAAATATATATGAGCATTCCTGGGGGGCTGGTATGAAAAATGCAAGAAAAAAGCCACAAGTGCCAACTTAATACCCATGTGATAAATTTAGCAGAACCGTTCAGATCGTTATGTTTAAAAGGAGCCATGAATATGAAAAATTTTTTTACAATGCTGGTTGTTTCCCTGTTTTTATTTGTTGCCCATGCATCTGCCGATCAGTTTTATACCATTACAGATAGCTGGGATGATTGGCCGGGATTCAATAGCAATATACCGGAAGTGGATGAACTGGGAACCCCCGCAATAAATCGTATGGAAATTACCCTCAGCGATTCAGGCCT
>CAXHYW010000941.1:0-1756 GCA_964021475.1 uncultured Desulfobacteraceae bacterium
CGGCGTCAAAGGCGGTTTTACCAAGCTTTTTATGGCGGTCAATATTCTCCAAAACAACAATGGCATTGTCCACCAGCATTCCCACGGCAAAAGAGATGCCGGCCATGCTGACAATATTTAAATTTCTTCCCAGTAGCCAGAGGAAGATAAAACAGCCAATGGCAGAAATGGGAATGGCAATGCCGGTGATGAGGGTTGCCCTCACGCTCCTTAAAAACCCCAGCAATACACAGATGGCCAGCAGGCTGCCGATCAAAATATTTCGTTTCACCAAGTTCGTTGCGGTTTCAATATAAGGGCGCTGATCGTACACCATTTCCAGGGTGAGTTTCTGGGTCAAAAGAACATTTTCATTCAAGTTACGGACCGCTTTTTCAACCGAGTCGGTCATGCTTAAAACATTGGCCCCTTTTTCCTTTCGAACCCCCACCACAATGACCTGAATTCCTTTGTGGAGAACCGCAGCACTCTCTTTTTTATATCCTTTTTTTACCCGGGCCACATCCCGAAGATAGATCCGTTTGATTCCGTCATCAAAAATAACCACCTCAAGGGCATCCAATGGATTTTGGAACTGGCTGATGGTTCTGACCCGGTAATTTTTCTTGGACATGCCGAGAATTCCGGCGGAAATATTCTGGTTTGACTGACGAACGGCTACCATGATCTGCTGAATTGTCACATTATACCGGGCCAATTTTTTGGCATCAATGATCACATCAAGCGTGGTATCTGTCCCGCCAAAAACCAACAGGGACCCCACCCCCTTAATCCGCTCCAGATGCTGGCGGACATTATCTTCAAAAAAGGTTTTGAATTGATTGATATGTCCCGGGTTATTGGATGATGTTTTTAAAACCATCCAGATCACCGGAGAACTATTGGCACCGGAAGACTCAATGGTAGGTTTATTAACATTTTCAGGGTAATTGCCCACCTCGGACATTTTGTTGGAAACCTTGAGCAGTGCATCATCCACATTTATTCCGATTTTAAAAGACAGGGTAATGGTTCCAAGCCCGTTGTAACTTTCGCTCTCCATCTTGGTGAGTCCCTGGAGCCCTTTGAGAACTCTTTCCTGCTTTTCAATGATCTCTTTTTCAATTTCATAAGGGGTAGCCCCGTACCAGGTGGTATTTACCGTTATCAGCGGGGTTTCCACATCCGGAGTCAATTGAACCGGAAGTTTTTGAAACCCGATAAGGCCGAACATCACTGTCAGGATAACGCCCACGGCCACGGTAACCGGTTTTTGAATAAAGAATCGGATAATGTCCATTTATTGATCACCTGATTTTTCGCTTGGTTTTTTGTCTGACGTTTCGCCTGGTTTTTCAGACAGGATCACAACGGGCTGACCGGGTCGCAATCGTTCGTTCCCCTCCACCACAATGGGCAACCCATCAATAAAATGCGCATCATCGGCCCCCATCCGATTGCCTAGAAAGGTGACAATATGAACCGGAAGTCTTTCCGCCTTGCCTTCTTTTACGGCATAAACAAAATCATTTCCCTGGAACCGAATCAATGCATCTCGTGGAATCATGGCAAGTTTTCCCTTGTTGCCCGTGGCAATAAACACCGTGGCTGACATGTT
Organism: uncultured Desulfobacteraceae bacterium; assembly: GCA_964021475.1. Taxonomy (GTDB): domain Bacteria; phylum Desulfobacterota; class Desulfobacteria; order Desulfobacterales; family Desulfobacteraceae; genus NBML01. The sequence continues at coordinate 1,598 of CAXHYW010000941.1, forward strand.
CTGGGCCACCTTGGTTAACATGGGAATCCTGATTTTCAGAAAGATATTTTTGGTTTTTGCATCCGCAATGGGAGACAGGTTCTCAATAATCCCTGTCATCTCAAGGTCATAGGCATTGATAATGACAGGAACGCTTTGACCCACTGCCACAAATTTGAG
>CAXHYW010000942.1:0-1754 GCA_964021475.1 uncultured Desulfobacteraceae bacterium
AGATTCTCCGGAGTGACTGGAGTTCAGACGTGTGCTCTTCCGATCTTTGGGGGAAGGCCTCATGCCCAAGGCGGGTGAAACATTGGAAATGGGGGCCAATCCCTTGTTAGGGTTCGGCCGGGTCTATGCCAGGCCGGAAGTGGCCAAATTTTTAGATGACTGCGTATTAAATCTGATCAATAATCGGGCCTACCAATGGGAAGACTTTAAACGCGCCATTGCCAGGAAAAATATTACCCTGTGGGGAGCGGCCATTGACACCCTTGAAAACACCGCCCGGTTTGCCCGGGGGGAAGCAACCGGCCCCATGACCATTCTCCACCTCTTTGACCAGCCATTGACCATTACCGATCAATATGAAGGATACATCGGCACCCTGGTGTTGCCTAAAGAAATCGTGGAAAAAGCCGCGGATGATTCTTTGTTGATAAATTTTTTCACCCCCCGGGGCCGGGTGGTTGAGGCCATCACCATGACCTACCCTGGGATAAAACCCGAAAACATCCATGTCTGGACCCTCCAGGGAAAAAGACGGGAACCCAGAATCGGAAAACTCTGGAAAGAATGGAAAGCTGCCGGTGCCCATCTGGTCGGGGAAGACTGGACATTGCCCACGGGCTTCTCCCCCTTTACCGATTCAGGTACCTATGCGCCCACCTTTGCCGTTAAAACCTGGTTAGATGAGAATAAAGACACCCATCTGTTTCTCGTGGACGGGTATGCCGCATCTGCCGAGGCCATCCAGGCCGCAAGCCTTTCATCCATCCTGGAATTAGATATCTCTCTGGCAGTTTTATCCTCTAAATTTTTGCTCCCCTGTGACAAGGATGCGGCCAGCATGAAACTTAATCCCGAGGCCAATGATTTTTCCCTTTGTCTCAAGGATATTTTTAATTCGGATATTGAAGAAGAGTTGGTGGAAATCTACCGGAAAAGCATCCAACAGGCAAGGGATGCCGGCATCCCCTTAAAAAAGAAAACCATTACTGCAGATGACCTTATTGCCGAAAAAAAATGGCAGTCCCTTGCCATTGGGGGATATATGCTCCCGGACCCCTATACCGGCGCCCCGGGGGTGACCCAGATATCAGAAAATAGCTATAATGTCACCGTCCGGATAAGCTCTGAAAAAGGGGACAAACGTATCACCTTTGGTCTGCGGCTCCTTGAGCCCTTAGATCAAAGCAAGCTGGTTTTCACGCCGCTACTGAATCGGTTTCTCAAGGGGGAGGATTTTCTCACCAGGGCGGTGAAGATTTCCGATTCAGGACGCATCAGAAATGAACTCCAAACGCTGTGCACCGATGCATTGGAGCATTTTTCAGACAAGGTGGTCCTCAGGTTCGATAAAATTGCCCAGGCTGTCATTTCCCTTGAAGATCAGGCAACCCTTCGCAGGATTCTTTCCTGGTACAAAAAAAATTATCCCATTTGGTTTGAATGGCTGGAGCTGGACTAAGGACCGTAAATTTTCAGGACTGGTTCCGAAGAAAGCTATCCAGCGCCTCGATCAAAATATTGGACAAACTGGTCTTGTTTTCATCGGCCAGTTTTTGAACCCTTACGGCCATTTCACATGGCAGTTCAATGGTGATACTCTGCTTTGGATCTGAACATTCGTTCAGAATATTATCTTCTTTCATAATTATTTTCCGTAATAAAGGGTGTTGAAATCGATAGTCGAAAAACCGAATAAAGTATTGAAAATTCAATACTTTAGATTGAAAAAACCTCTGTTTTAGTGTATAGATCTT
>CAXHYW010000943.1:0-1737 GCA_964021475.1 uncultured Desulfobacteraceae bacterium
TACGCTCGCAGTTTCATAGGAATAATCCTGTATGATAATAGGTTCTAAACACTCCTTATCTAACCTTGTTTTACAAAAAGTTCAAATGGGAATGATGGGGGGGAGCTGATTTTTCCCCTGGGTTTAATTTACAGGGAGCTTATTTTATGCGATTGTATGGGAAGATTAGAAAAAAAATCGGGTAATGTGAATTAAAATCTTGGAGGAAATAATGATCACCATTGGGGGAAGAGCTCATACAATAGATGAGATCAGGCAGGTTTGCGAACTTAAATTTCCCTTTGTTGAGATTAATATGGATGACCCCGTTAAGATAGAATCTCAATTGGATTTATTGTTGGCACTGAAGGAAAAATATGGTATTCAATATCTTGCTCACTATCCCAACGAAGGAAACCCAGCGGATTTAAAAAACCTTGAAGAGGTGTTTGTTCCAAAGGTGAAACAATTGATTGAGTTTTCGCCACTGCTGGAAATAAAAAAGGGGACCATCCATTTCTGGATGGACAAACGATGGGCGTCGGAAAAGGTGATATCTGAAAAAATTTCCATGCTATCCCAATTGGTGGATCATTCAGTCAGATTCAACCTGCAATTGTGTCTTGAAAATTTAACGTCCCGACATGACAGTTTTGCCCGCTATTTTAAAGAGATACCAAATCTGAAAATGACAATGGATATTGGGCACGGACAATTATTGAGCAAAGAGAACACGGCTTTTGGGTTCATGGCCCATGTGTTTGAGAAAATTGAACACGTCCATGTCCATGATAACCTTGGGGGGACCGGGGTAGAGGATGATCTCCACCTTCCCCTGGGCCAGGGAATTGTGGACTATCCAAAAATTTTATCGATTCTTGCCCAAAAAGGATACGATTCTACCATCACCATGGAGGTAAAACCCGACCAGATGGCAGGAACTAAAAAATGCATGGACCCATACATTCAACAATGACATTTCTTAGGTTTTTCCGATATATTGTTCTCCAGGGTGCTGACCGGAGCCCATTGGGAGAACTTGTGTCTGATCTATGCTTGAGATATACATAAGTATATAATAGAGAATCAATAGCGAGAATTATTGAACCATTTAAAAAAAGAGGTGTTCTATGAAAGTGTTTAAAATGTTTTTAGCAATACTGATTTTGGCAAGCTGTTTTTCCGGGCTTGCAGTGGCAGACAACTATTCAAAGACTATCTCGGTATTCAAAAAATCCGAGGCCGTGCAGCCGTTTTTCAAAAATTGTTATGGGTATGCCGTTTTCCCCACCATTGGAAAAGCCGGCATCGGGATTGGGGGCGCCTACGGTAAGGGTCAGGTTTATCAAGGCGGCAAGGTCATGGGAACCACTTCTCTTACCAAACTGAGCATCGGTTTCCAACTGGGTGGCCAGGCATTCAGTCAGATAATCTTTTTCCAGGACAAGCGGGCCTATGGGGAGTTTATTGGTGGTGAGTTTGAATTTGATGCCTCTGCCTCTGCCATGGTCATTACTGCCGGGGTACAGGCAAAGGCCGGGACGGAAGGGGCGACGGGTAGTGCCACTGCAGGGCCAGCCACCGGGGCCCAGGCAAAAACAAGTTATCACAAGGGAATGGCTGTTTTTGTTCATGCAAAGGGTGGTTTGATGTATGAAGCCGCCATTGGCGGACAAAAATTTAGATTTAAAGCCAAATAATTAGGACCCCACAATCCTTAGGTTGCGGGGTTATAAAAATCCGGCTTTTTTCATATCG
>CAXHYW010000944.1:0-1733 GCA_964021475.1 uncultured Desulfobacteraceae bacterium
TCAAGTTTGGAGTACCCTTCTGTGGGAAAATATAATATTGAAATACATACAATAATAGGGGAGATCGTATCAAATCCCGGCTGGGGCGTCAATGTTCATTGGAGATAAACAATGGCATCTGGTGTGTCATGGCTGTACGAATTTTGCCTGCCTGGGCAGATGCAGGGGGGGGGGTGGTTCCAAGGCTATCGTTTACGATAGATATGTCTGGACAACAATCCAGATATTGGGTGCCGCCTTTATCAAAATAGGGAAAATGTATATTTTATCAGTCTGCCCGTTGACAGCCATCCAATTATATATAAGAATCCTTTTTCCGGCAGAGTTCAAAAAAATAAAGATGGAATACATACATTTAACCCGGTATTCGGCTGGTACAAACAAAGTTTTGAAATTACTTTGTTCCCGAGTACCTGAATAAAAAGGAGAAAAAAGATGAATGAGACAATCTGGGAAACCCCGTTTTGGCCCAAAGGTGTAGCACGTACTGTCCCTGACTATCATTTTCCTGTGTTCAAATTTTTGGATGATGCTGCCCTAAATTATCCAGATAATGTCTTTACCATTTTTAACGGGGCCACAAAAACCTTTGCCCAGGTAAAGGATACCGCCGACAGGATTGCCAACTTTCTTGCGGGAAAAGGCATTAAAAAGGGCGATAAGGTGGCGATTTTTTTGCCTAATCTGCCGCATTTTCCCGAAATTTTGTTTGGAATTCTTAAGGCCGGTGCGGTATGTGTGAATTGTAACCCGGTTTACACGGCAACTGAGCTCAATTATCAGCTCAAGGATTCAGAGTCCAAAATGGTGTTTTGCATGGACCATCCCCTTTTCTATGCGAACACGGTGAATGCCATTAAAGATACCCAGGTCGAAACCGTGGTTATCTGCAATATCAAATCCTATCTGCCGAAAGTTAAGGCTCTTTTGGGCGGGCTGCTGGGGAAAATCCCCAAAGCGGATTTCCATGAAGAAGGACACTTGATGTTTGATGAGGTTGTTGGCGCCGCAATTCCCTCTCCCCCATCCGTTGAGATCAATCCGGAAGAAGATACGGCCGTTATGCTCTATACCGGCGGAACCACCGGAGTTCCCAAGGGGGCGGAACTCAGTCATACCAACTTTACCTATGATGTAATGGGATTGTACGAAAGCGGTAGTTTCCTCCAGGATGAAGCCAAGGGACTGGAAAAATTGTATAAGGGTGGGTTTCACACCTTTCTGGGGGTTTTGCCCTGGTACCACAGTTTTGGTATTACCTGCGCCTTGCTTTTTGCCGCCATGTCGGGCAATAAGCTTGTGTGCATCCCCGACCCCAGGGCGGGGAATCCGCCGTTTACCGACGTTCTTAAAACGGTTCAGAAATACAAACCCACGATTATGCCGGCGGTGCCGACCATTTTTGTGGCCTTTGCCAATCATGCCCATTTAGATCAGTATGACCTGTCCTCTATAAAGGCTTGTTTCTCCGGTGGGGCACCCTTGCCGCCGGAAGTCTGCCGGCAGTTTGAAGAAAAAACCGGGGCCGTTATATTTGAAGGGTATGGCCTGACAGAGACGGCACCGGTGGTCTCCAGTAACCCCACCAACAGGGAAACAAGAAAAATAGGCTCCATCGGGTTTCCATTGCCCGGAACCATGGTCAAAATCATGGGCCTTGACGATGATACAAAGGAATTGCCCCGGGGAGAAGATGGCGAAATCGCGGTATGCGGACCCCAGGTCATGAAGGG
>CAXHYW010000945.1:0-1729 GCA_964021475.1 uncultured Desulfobacteraceae bacterium
GGTGATTTGTGTGAAATCAAAGTCCAGGTCTGCCATGGTAGAAAGTTGTGTGCAAAGCGTCCCTAGGGCGGTTTGGCTGTCTGTTTCAAAGACGCCATGCTGCTCAAGAAAATCCTGGGTCAGCAATTTAAAAATCATCTCCATGCGATAATGGCCTCCCACCTGCATCTGTTCATGGGGGGTTGCGGCGTTATTCGCATATTTAAGCTTCAGGGCTTCCCACTCCACCCGTTGCGGTTCAGTGGAATCATGGATGAACGCATCCATCTGTTCCGGGGTCAGGTTGGCGGTTTTAACAATGGATCGGTTGGCATTATATTGGTCCCAGTCATCGGTCAGTATTTCAAGGTCATATTCCTCAACATTCTCCCTGACCGCGGTTCCGGGAAAGGGTGACAAAAAATGAAAGGCCGATTCGATCCCCAGTTCTTTTTTCAGTGTCAAGGAATCATTCATGGTGTCCAGGGTCTCTCCAGGAAGTCCGACCATGAAAGAAGCATGCCCCCTGATTCCTGCTTCCTGACAGGCGATTGCTGCCTTTTTTGCCTGGGCAATGGTGATCCCCTTTCGTACCCGCTTGAGCATTTCAGGATTGCCGGATTCAATCCCGAAACTAACCGAATGGCAGCCTGCGCTTTTCATCAACTTCAGGGTCTGGGTGTCAATGGTATTCACCCGGGAAAAAGCACTCCAAAAAATCTCCACGTTTCGTTTCACAAGTTCATTGCAAAACGCTGTCACCCTTCGTTTACTGGCGGTGAACAGATCATCGGCAATATTGATGAAAGAGATTCCAAAGGTTTGCAACTCCTCAATTTCATCCACAATATGGACAGCGGAACGAAAACGGACCTTTTGTCCCACCATTTTGCGCCCCAGGCAAAAAATACACTGGTTAGGGCATCCCCGGCTGGTGATGATACTGACCGGATATCCAAGAGCCTGGTATCGGGACATGGGTAGCAGGTGCCGGGCCGGCAATGGCAATGCATCCAGATCCTGAATAAACGGACGCACGGCCGTTGTAATGATTTGCTCCCCCTGCCTGAAGGCAATCCCCTGGATAGTATGCCATTTTTCCGGGGTGTGAATGACCCCCAGCAGTTCCGGAACCGTGGCTTCGCCTTCACCCTTCACCACGAGGTCGATTCCCTGGTAAAGCGCCAGGGTATTCTCTGCGTCAAAGGAAACATGGGGACCTCCCATGAGGGTGATGATCTTAGGAAATGTCTGTTTTACGATACAAAGGATGCTGGCCGCCTGTTTAAAAGTCATGGTAACCGAGTTGGTTCCCACAATATCCGGGCAAAAGGCGTTGATCTCTTCGATAAGTTTTGTTTTTGAATATCCCCGAACAATGTAGTCAAGAATCATCACCTGGGCGCCAGCCGCTTCACAGACAGCAGCAATATAGGTCAACCCCAAGGGGGGTGACGGGATCTCTTCCAGGGAGTAAGGCGGTGCAATCAAGGCTATTTTCATTACAGATTCCTTTGGTTAAAAAACAAACATCATCCATTGGATTTGGGAATTATCAGCTCCCCAGGTTTAAGGCAAGTGCTTATTAAGCTTCGCCCCAAAAACAAGTCCTCGGGTTAAAGGTTTATTTGCCGCAAACATGCTCATTGCAAATAACCGGCATGGCCGGAGCTAAGGTATTTGCTCCTACACAACGAAAAATTAAACCCCTATAATTACAATACCTTGGCCGGAGTTTCATATAAAAATT
>CAXHYW010000946.1:0-1725 GCA_964021475.1 uncultured Desulfobacteraceae bacterium
TTTGTGCCGAGGGTATGGATCTGCGTCTTAACCACGGGGCCAGGGAGATCCGGGTCATCGGAGAGGAAAAATATCTTGTCTGCGATTCCCCAAATAACGAGGCTGGCGGGAACCCTAACAAAGGTCAAGATAAGGAGGTGTTGATCCCCTTTGACCAGATTTTGGTGGCCCTGGGGCGTACCTCCAATGTGACCGGGTTTGGGCTGGAGGCGCTTGGCGTGACTATAGATACAGGGGGGAACATTGAAACCAATGGGTTCTTACAAACCAATTATCCCAATATTTTCTGCTGCGGGGATGTTCATGGCCGCTACCAGTTTACCCACACGGCTGCACATGAATCCTGGTATGCCGCAGTAAATGCCCTGTTTGGAAGTTTTAAAAAATTCAGGGTGGATTATTCAGTGATTCCCTGGGCCACCTATACCGACCCTGAAGTCGCCCGGGTGGGGATCAACGAGCAGGAAGCCAGGGCAAAAGGGATCGATTATGAGATGGTGACCTATGGGATAGCGGATCTTGACCGTGCCATGGCAGAGTCTCAATCCCATGGATTTGTAAAAGTATTGACCGTTCCGGGTAAGGATAAAATTCTCGGGGTGACCATTGTGGGGCACCATGGCGCCGAGATTATTGCTGAATTTGTGCTTGCAATGAAACAAGGCATCGGGCTAAATAAGATATTGGGAACGATTCATATTTATCCCACCATGGCAGAGGCAAACAAGTATGCAGCTGGCCTGTGGAAAAAGCGACATGCCCCGGAACGTTTGTTGGCATGGATAGAAAAATTTCACCATTGGATGCGCAACTAAATTGGATGCGCAACTAAAAAGTTATACTATTAAACCATTTAAAGGAGAAAAATTCAGATGAAAGTAACAATCAGCAAAATGTGCATGGGTGATAGAAATTGTAACGATCTTTGTCCCGAGGTGTTTAAATATGATGAAGACCAGCTTAAATCCACCATTCACATAGACCCCGTCCCGGATCACCTGAAGGATATTGTCCGCCAGGCAGCATCTGAGTGTGGTGCAGATGCTATCACCATTGAAGAGTAAATTAGAAGAATAAATCAGTAGAATAAATAAGAAGAGTAACTCAAGAAGAATAGAGAGGTTTTTTATGGGTAAATTCAGGGAAAGTAAGACCGCCCTTAACCTGCACGCATCTTTTGCAGCAGAGGCCCAGGCCCGAACCCGGTATGATTTTTTTGCCGAAAAGGCCAGGGAAGACGGGTATATCCAGATCGCAAAGATATTTACAGAAACCGCGAATCAGGAATATGAACATGCTTTGCGGTTCTTCAAGTTTTTCAATGGGGGGGAGTTGCCCATCAACTTATCCTTTCCCACGGGCGCGATACTCAGCACCCATGAAAATCTGATCTCCTCTGCGGAACTGGAGCAGTATGTGGGCAATGATCTTTATGCCCGGTTTGCCAGGGAGGCTCGCGAAGAGGGGTTTGAAAGGGCGGAAGATACCTTTAACGCGATTATTGTATCTGAAAATCATCATGAAAAACTGTTCTTGCATCTGGCGGATAATATTGACCGGGACAAAAGTTTCGCCAGGGATGAACAAAAAGCCTGGCGCTGTCTGAGCTGCGGTTATATTCACCAGGGCAAAACAGCCCCGGATAAATGTCCGGCCTGTGTGAAGCCCATGGGTTATTTTGAGTTATTGTGTGAAAATTATTAATATCCACACCCCCTTAGAAAC
>CAXHYW010000947.1:0-1692 GCA_964021475.1 uncultured Desulfobacteraceae bacterium
TTGTTGAACCTTAGGCCTCACTCTGACATGATCTTTCCATCTATCTTTGCCCTTTTGAAAATAGGTATGCAGCAAGTGAAGGGGAACATTTTTTACCCGATCATTTGAATAAACAGCCCGCCGGCCAAGATTCAGCATGGAATCAGAAACGTCAGACGCAAAAATATTAAATATGAATGAATTGGCAAGCAATTGAACCGCAATTGAAAATGCTTCTTCTCCGCTGGATGATGCAGCACTCCAGATTTTTAAAGGTATATCTTTGTCCAATGTCTTAAGAATATATTCACAATGTTTGTTTTCTCTGAAAAAAAAGGTGTGGTTGGTGGTAGTCGCATCGATAAATTCGCTGAACTCATCCGGGTCCGTCGATATCAAATGAATATAATCCGAAACAGATGCTATTTTTGTTATCCGCATTCTTTTGGCCAACCTGGCGACCAAAAGACTGTATTTTTTTTCATTCAGAACCACTCCGGATTCTTTATAAACAATTTTAGAAAGTTTTTGATGTTGTTCGCTATTAAGCGTTTTTTCAGATTTCATAAAAAATTTGCCTTGAAAGGTAATTTACATTGTTTCCAAAAGAGAGATGGCCTTATGGGCAATCGCTTTGATATCCAGGACATAATCAACCCCACCCATATTTATGGCTTCCTTGGGCATGCCGAAAACCACACTGGAGTTTTCATCCTGGGCAATATTAACGGCGCCCGCACTTTTCATATCCAGCATTCCTACAGCACCATCTTTGCCCATGCCAGTCAGAATGATGCCCAGGGCATTGGCCCCGGCAAATCTGGCAACTGATTTGAACAACACATCCACCGCAGGCCGCTGATAATGGACCAGAGGGCCGGTTTTAATCTCTACATAATATCTGGCGCCACTTCGTTTAAAAATCATATGGTAATTGCCCGGTGCAATCAAAACCTGACCGTTTGTAACCGTATCCCCATTCTGTGCTTCCTTGACCCTCATCTGGCACAGCCCATCCAGACTTTGTGCAAAGGAGGTGGTAAACTGTGCAGGCATGTGCTGGACCACCACAATCCCTGGGGTGTTGTGTGGCAACCGGGTCAATACATTCTTTATTGCTTGTGTTCCACCAGTGGAGGCCCCAAGGGCGATGATTTTATTGGTTGTGGCGGCAAGGGCCATGGATCCGATGGCTGGTAGCGGTTTATTCTCGATATTTTGGGCAGGTGACCCCATCATTTTTGCCCCATAAACCGCCCTGATTTTTTCTGCCAGCTGCAGGCTCATATCCCCCACAGAATAGGCACTACTGGGTTTGGAAATGACTTCAAGGGCACCTAAAGAAAGTGCTTCGAGGGCAATTTTACTACCTTTGGTCGAAAGAGAGCTGACAATAATCACCGGAAGGGGGTGGTGTTTCATCAATTTTTTTAAAAAAGTGATCCCGTCCATTCTTGGCATTTCAATGTCAAGGGTAATCACATCGGGTTTCAGCTTGACTATTTTATCCCTGGCAACGTAAGGATCCGGCGCAGTGCCGATAACGGTAATTCCTTTCTGTTTCGACAATTGTTCAGAAAAAACCTTTCTGACAACAGCAGAATCATCGACAACCAGAACTTTGATATCATGGGACATATAAAGGCTCTCCGATTTTTCACCTAGTCCATTATTACGGCAATTGCCATTTTTGATTCAATGGTTTCAACAAGG
>CAXHYW010000948.1:0-1688 GCA_964021475.1 uncultured Desulfobacteraceae bacterium
GGCAGCTCATGTTCAGCAGAAAGATCACCCGGTTCTGGTACATCTGTTCTAAAAGGCCGTCATGGAACTGGCCGATCCAGGTATTGGTGTGGCCCACAGATTCCAGCTCTTCCACAAAGGGCATGTATTGGTAGGCCACATCCCTCGAGACCATCATCTGACGGATGGTGTGACGGGATAGGCGGACCGGATAGCGTTCAATAACTGCCTGAAGATCGGATTTCTGGTTCTTAGGGATATCCAGGTTCGTTTCTTTTGCCAGTTGCGCTGTGTCTTTTATGGACACATATCCATGACCCGGGATCACTTGTTCCAGCAGGGCGACCAGGAGCATGGAGGGCATGGCTATCTGGTTTAAGATAAGATTATAGCTTTGGGACCTGCCAATGGCGTCCAGCAACACCTCAAAGAACCCTTTGGGATCAGCGGTATACCCAGTGGCAGCCAAAAGAGCGGCAAACTTTGTCTGCCCATCTTTGTTGCCGACAACTGCAACAAAGGAACTCCCACAAAATTGTTCATTCCCGTAAATTTCCAGGAATTGAATTATACTATCCGTTAATTTGGACAAACGAACATCAACCTGCTTTTTTGAATGTTCAAACCGGACTTCCAAGATAGTATCTGTCTTTAGTTTCACTTTCGCACCTCTTTTGCCTTGTATATATAATATATGGTATTTTCGGGGAACCCATACCCCATGATCCGCCCAAGTACCTTATCTTCATTGCCCGGAACCATACGGATCACCAGATATTCCCTTGACATATCCATGTCAATAATCTGCTGCCAGTCAATTTTTTTCCGTGCAAGATAGGCATAGGCAATGTGATCCGAATCAAAGATCGAGCCGCCCTGCTGCTTTAAGTCATTTTCAAAAATTATATAGCTTGACCATGGATCCAGGGTCTGCTTGATCCATGAAAAATTCTCCTTCCTGGGCTTGTGAGAAAAATCTGTCACTCTTAGTTTCGCTCTCCTTGTGTTTTTAAACGGATCTCTGTTTTTAAACGCGTTTGTATTTTTTAACGCACCTCTCCCCAGGAAGAGGTCGTAACGATGCGCAACCGGCCATCCATCCCATACGATTTACGTGAGTCTGATTATTTCATGGTTTCAACAATCTGCAATGGAACGGGTCCACCTGTACATAGACTTCCTCCCCCCGGCGATAGGGGTCACGTTTCACAAAATTAATCACGTGTAAAATCTGGTCGTCGGGAAGTTTCACAAAATAACTGACCTCACCCCCCATATAACTTCGGTCCACGATTTTACCGAAAAAATAGTTCATCGCAGCTTCCTGGCTAAAATCCTTTCCATGGCCCAGGGTCATCTTCTGGGCCCGGATCACGATTTCCGCCTTGTCCCCGGCCATAAAATCTCCTGCCGGACTTACCAGGCAGGAGCTATTATCCCCAAGCCTGACTCGAAGAAAATCCTTTTCCTTTTTTTCAACCACGGCATTCATAAAATTGGAATGGCCCAGAAAATCCGCCACAAAATGGTTGGCCGAATTATTGTACACCTCTTCCGGGCTTCCTTGCTGCTGGATAAACCCGTCTTTCATGACCACCACCTTGTCCGACATGGAAAGGGCTTCCCGCTGATCATGGGTCACAAAAATGGTGGTGACCCCAGATCGGAAGAGCACACGTCTGAACTCCAGTCACTCCGGAGAAGCTCGT
>CAXHYW010000949.1:0-1687 GCA_964021475.1 uncultured Desulfobacteraceae bacterium
AAGTTGAGAAAAAATGCCTCGGAACCCATGTTTGCCGTTGTACAAAAAGGCTCCGTGGCTCTGGCAAGTCTAAAAGAAGGGGATATCATTCCCATGACCTACTATTTTCAGGATAAAACCATACCTGCAGAAAAGAAATCCACCCGGATAAAATATATTTCAGACGGCAAACCCCAAGGGTACAAAGATCATTTTATAATTGGCCTGGATATTGGCTGCGCTTAAAGATTCCTGGGAAAGATATGAATCATTTCCCAATTTAAAATTTAAGAATTTCATCTCACAAAAAAGGAGCAAAAATGAAGAACAATTTATGGAAAACCCTGATGACAGCCCAGATGACAGCCCTGGTAATAGCAGGACTTATTACAAGCGTTTCATGTACAAAAAAAACCATTATTACCCAGCAGCCAGAAACCATTGAGGGAACAAGTGGGACCGGAATGTCCCAGTCCCAAGCCAAACAAGAGGAGCAGGAACGGATCAAAAGCCAGAACCTTCAGGACGAACTTGCAAAGGAAAACAAATTAAGGCAGATCCAGAGAACTACCAGGGAAAATTTCATCAACCAGCATATTCTTTTTGACTTTGACAGTTACGCACTAAATGACAGGGCAAAAATACTGATCAAAGAAAAAATGGGATGGCTGGATGCCAACCAGGGGATTGCCATCACCATTGAAGGGCATTGTGACGAAAAGGGCACAACTGATTACAACCTTGCCCTGGGGGAACGCCGAGCAGTGGCGGTTAAAACCTATCTTACCTCCCTGGGGATTTCACCCTCCCGGATGACCGGGGTCAGCTATGGTGAAGAAAAGCCTATCAACAACGGACAGGATGAACAAGCCCATAGAGAAAACAGACGTGCCCAGGTTTTTATTCAATAACCGGCATGGCCGGAGCATGGCTTGATTTAACATATATTGATTTAACAGAGATTTCACGATATAAAACACACCATGTATGGCTGGAACGGAAATATTTTGCACATCAATCTAACCTGTCTGGATTTCCATGTGGAAACCCCGGGAATAGATTTTTATAAAAAATTTATAGGGGGCAAGGGAATGGGCGGATACTATCTTCGCCAATGTGCAACCCTGCCCTATGATCATCCGGACATGGGGATCGCCCTGTTTACAGGCCCCCTGGTGGCTACCATTGCCCCCACATCGGGCCGGGCACACCTGGTTTCAAAATCCCCCCTCACCGGCCTTGTGGGAGATGCTTCCGTGGGGGGGAAACTTGCCACCCAACTGAAACGAGCTGGCTGGGACGGAATGGTGATAACCGGGAAAAGCCCCTACCCCATTGGGGTTGAAATTTCAAACGATCAGGTGAAATTTTGCCGGTGTGACCATTTATGGGGTCAAGATACCCAAAAGGTCCATGAAATCCTCATCCATAATAAGCCAAACCTTAAAAAAGCAAGCCTTGCCTGTATCGGACCGGCTGGTGAAAACGGGGTCAGCTTTGCATCGGTCACCGTGGACCAACACCATACTGCCGGACGTACAGGCCTTGGACGTAGCTTTGGGGTAAAGCATCTAAAATACATCCAGGTTCAAGGCCAGGGACACACAAAGGTAAAAGATGCCAAAGGGTTAAAGAATGCCAGGGAAGAGATCATCCGGCTTACTGCGGCCTCCCCTGCCCTCATGGGCCAGTACGGATTCACCCATCT
>CAXHYW010000950.1:0-1687 GCA_964021475.1 uncultured Desulfobacteraceae bacterium
ACTCAAGGGTTTGCCGGATCAGCAAGATTATCTCCTCTTTTCTGAAGGGTTTACCAATATAATCCCAGGCCCCGTTTTTGATGGCGAGCTCAGCCCCGGCAGAGCTTCCCACGGCTGTAATGATGATCACTTCAGGTTCCGAAGGGCTCTGCTTTATCAGGGGCAGGGCCGTAAGGCCATTGCCGTCGGGAAGATTGACATCCAGAAAGACAAGATCCACCCCTACCTGGTTTAAAAGCTGCATTGCCTGGTCAAGACTTGCGGCGGCATAGGAAATATGCCCCATCCGTTCCACCCGGCTGGACAGCACATCCCGGATATAGGCTTCATCATCTATGATCAGAATATTGGCCATAAGCACTCCCCGTCCAACACCCTGCGAATGGCCATTGCCATGTCATGGATGACCATGGGTTTGTATAACAATGCGTTGATCCCCATCTTTTCCGCTCGTTTTTTGTCCATCCGCTCACTGGCACCGGTGATAAGAATAACAGGCAGGTCCGGCCTGATTCGCCGGATTTCCTTGACCAGGGCATCTCCGGGCAGAACCGGCATGGTGATATCTGAGATAACAAGGTCCCAGGCCCCGGGATTTTTCTTAAACGCCCCCAGGGCATCAATGGAATCGGAAAAAGTCGTCACCTGGTACCCAAACGCCGAAAGCGAATCCTGGGCGATTTGAGTCAGGGCTTCTTCATCATCCACAAACAAAATGTGTTCACTCCCACCTGCCACCGGACCTAGGTCCCCCCCACACACATCCGCTGGCACCTCTTGCCCGGAAAGGGGAAGGTATACATCAAACCAGGTACCCCGATGCTTTCTGGGAGTGACAAATATCCCTCCGTTAAGACTTCGGACAATGCCGTGGACCACGGAAAGTCCCATGCCGGTCCCCTTTTCCTTGGGTTTGGTGGTGAAAAACGGTTCCATAATTTTTCCTGCAATCTCCGGGTCAATTCCGGAGCCTGTATCCCCCACGCGAAGCTGGATAAACGAACCCACCAACACCCTGCCCGTATCGGAAAGCAGCTTACCGTCCAGGATTACCTCTTTCAAGATGATGGACAAACTACCGCCGGTCTCCCCCATGGCATCCCTGGCATTGGCACAAAGATTCATGAGAATCTGGTGAATTTGGGTGGGGTCTGCCATGACCTGCCCATCAGAATGAAGGGACTGGTAAATTCCTATGGTGGCAGGCAGGGAGGCCCTTAAAAACTGCGCCACCTCTTTCACCAGAGCACTTACGGTAATGGGATGCTTCACCTCCTGCCCTGCGCGGCTGAAGGTCAAAATCTGATGAATAAGCTCCTTGGCCCGCATGGACGCCCCGATGATATTATCCAATCGTTCCTGGGTCTTTTTATCCACCCCCCCAAGAACCTCAACATCTTCCTTCACCAATTCCGAATACCCAATGATCCCGGCAAGAATATTATTAAAATCATGGGCAATCCCGCCGGCGAGGGTTCCAATGGCCTCCATCTTATTGGCCTGCTGGTGATGTTTTTCCAAGGTTTCCTGGTCGGTAATATCCCGATGAAACACAAGTGCGCCCGGCGATAAAGAGGTCACTTCTACCTGCAACCACCGATTTATGCTTTTTGAATTCAGGGAATATTTCAGTTCAAATCTATGGGAAACACCGGTTAGCACATTTTGGATACCCGCAAGCATGACC
>CAXHYW010000951.1:0-1680 GCA_964021475.1 uncultured Desulfobacteraceae bacterium
TTTACCCAGGATGCAGTGGAGAAGATTGCCGACATTGCCGTGGAGGTCAATTCCACCACGGAGAATATCGGGGCCAGAAGATTGCACACTCTGTTGGAAAAATTGCTGGAAGATATTTTGTTTGAGGCACCGGACATAGAGGAGAAGACCCTTATCATCGATGCCGGGTTTGTCAATAACAAACTGATGGATATTGTCGAAAACCAGGACTTAAGCAGGTATATCCTATGACCCACACCGTTGCAGATATATTAATAGAAGCCCTTCCCTATATTCAAAAATTTTCTACCAAAACCGTTGTGATCAAATACGGGGGGCACGCCATGGTGGATGAAGGGTTGAAGCGGGATTTTGCCAATGACATCACCCTGTTAAAAGTCATCGGGTTGAACCCGGTGGTGGTCCATGGCGGCGGTCCCCAGATCAATGAAGTGCTTTTGGCCATGGGCATTACCTCCACCTTTATCCGGGGCATGCGCTATACCGATGATGCCACCATGGATGTGGTGGAAATGGTTCTGGGCGGGAAGGTGAACAAGGATATTGTGGCCAGGATTAACCGGGAAGGCGGGAAGGCGGTTGGGCTTACCGGAAAGGATGCCGGGTTGATTACGGCGGATAAAATGAAAATTTTTCATACAATAGATGAAAACACACCGCGGGAAATTATTGATCCGGGCATGGTGGGAAATGTGACCCATATCAATCCTGCAATTCTTCACACCCTGACCGATCACGGCTTTATTCCCATCATAGCCCCTGTGGGAATCGGGAAAAATGGGGAGACCTACAATATCAACGCCGATGTGGTGGCCTCTAAAATTGCATCAGCTTTGAACGCCGAACGGCTTATCCTGGTCACCGATGTGGATGGGGTGCTGGATTCTGATAAAAAACTGGTCTCTTCCCTTGATGAAAAAAAAATTAACGGCATGATTGCCAATGGCAACATAATAGGGGGGATGATTCCCAAGGTGGAATGCGCCCTGGAAGCCCTGAGAAACGGCGTGAAAAAAGCCCATATTATCAATGGTAAAATTCCCCATGCCGTTCTGCTGGAGTTGTTCACAGATTCTGGTATCGGTACCCAGGTGTTTGTGGATTAACCGGCATGGCCGGTAAGGTATTTGCTCCTACACAACAAAAAATGGAACTCTCATAATTGCAATACTTTGGCCGGAGTTTCATATAAATGAATATGCAGATAAATTTTTATAAAAAATTAAGGCGACCCCATGACTTCGATTAAAAAAACCAATGAATTTGTATTTCAAACCTATTCTCGCCAGGGAAAAGCATTTGTACGGGGGGAGGGGATGACCCTCATTGACGAAGAGGGAACCGTCTATACCGATTTTCTGGCCGGCATTGCCGTCTGTAATCTGGGCCATTGCCACCCTAAGATTACCCAGGCCATTGAACACCAGGCCAGAACTCTGGTCCATGTGTCAAATCTTTTTTATACGGCCCCCCAGGCCGATCTTGCGGCAGCTTTGGTGGAAAAAAGTTTTGCCGACCGCATCTTTTTTGCCAACTCCGGTGCCGAGGCCAATGAAGCAGCCATCAAGCTTGCCCGGCGCTATTTCCAGGCAAAGGGCAATAAAAATAGGTATAAGATTATTACAATGGAACAGTCCTTCCATGGCAGAACCATGGCCACCTTGTCGGCAACCGGCCAGG
>CAXHYW010000952.1:0-1676 GCA_964021475.1 uncultured Desulfobacteraceae bacterium
TTGGCATTGCCCGGGGACAAGTGGGAAATAATCGTCTGTGCCACCTCCATGGCCGCCAATTTAACATGGGCCATGGCCGCATGGGTGGTAATCCGGATGCCATTGACAATCTTTGTCTGGCATTTTGCTTTGGCCAGATGCTTTTGAATGGTGGCTCTTGTGCCTGCCACGATGATCAAATGGATACCCATGGAGTGTAATTGGACAATGTCCTTCATGAGCAAGGGGAAAAGGGGGTGGTCAATAAGGGTGTCTTCTATTTTCAGTACAAAGGTTTTTCCCTTATACCTTCGTATATAGTCAAAGACCTCCCGTATGGTGTTTACACTAGCCCTGTCAGTATATCGTTGTGGCAGTTGAATCGTCATGTCGGTTATTCTACTGATAAATGTCGGGATCTTCAATGGTTTATATGCTGTTTTTTAAAATTGATAAAATTATGACGTGATCCTTGATTTAGTCAAAAGAATCATTTCTTGCACTCGCGGAGTAAACACGTTAAGAATATAAAGGTATTTAATAAGAACCCCTAAGGTACTTTTTTTATCAAATCCAAAATTAGAAATAGAGCTATCCCGACGGCCATTCCAGCAATTTTAAAATTTGCTATTTTAAAATTTGCTATTGATCAATTCCTTTCAGATAGAGGCGAATTCCATGGAATATGAATGTATTATTTATGAAAAAAAAGACAGGATCGGGCTTATCCAGTTGAACAGGCCCAAAGTACTCAATGCTATGAACCTGCAGCTCTGGATTGAGATGCAGGATGTTCTTGAGATGGTAAAACAGGACCATGATGTAAAGGTACTGATCCTCACAGGTGTTGGGCGCGCTTTTTCAACCGGGGCGGATCTTAAGGATTCAAAAGACAGAAGCATTGAAGACTATAGAACCTACCTTGAATCTCTGCAGGAAGCAACCCGAAAGATCATTCGGTTTGAAAAACCAATTATTGCAGCCATTAACGGGTATGCGCTGGGTTCCGGGTATGAGCTTGCCCTGGCATGTGATATCAGGATTGCAGCAAATGAAGCCCTTATCGGGTCCCCGGAGGCGAAAGTGACATCCTCTGTGACCGGGGGGGCTTTTCGGCTTGTTCAGGATCTGGTCGGGCCGGGTAAAGCAAAAGAGTTATTATTTACAGCGGAAAATATTACAGGGGTTGAAGCGGAGCGTATTGGCCTTGTCAACAAAGCGGTACCTCTGGAAACACTGATGGACGAGGCATTTAATATGGCCCAAAAGATTGTTGGCAATTCTTCTTTTTCCCTGAAAGTCATTAAAAAAGGCTTTCTCATGGCCCAGGGTGAGTGCAGCCTTGAGGCATTGATGGATTATGAGATTGAAGGCTGTCTGGCCTGTGTTTCAACAAAAGAAAGAGAGCAGTCTTTAGATAGCTTTGAACAACGGAAAAAATAATTAAAGGAAATTTTTTATGTTAGATAGGGTACTTGATGCAAAATCCGTCGCCATTATCGGAGCATCAAAAAATAAAACCAAGCGGGGCTACCAGGCCATAAAAACGCTTTTGGCGGACGGTTATGAAGGAGATATTTATCCTGTTAACCCAAAAGAAGACAAGATATTAGGTCTCAAGTGCTATAAAGATATCACCCTAATTGATGCCCCCATTGACCTTGCCTTGATTACAACACCCGCCCGGACAGTCCCTG
>CAXHYW010000953.1:0-1671 GCA_964021475.1 uncultured Desulfobacteraceae bacterium
TTTCCACCTGTTTCACCGTGTCAATCCCGAGATCGGCTTCCAGGTCCAGGTCATCTTCCAACATGTCTGCGGCATACCCGGTCTGCTCGGCAATGATCTGTTTTACCTTTGCTATGGGAATAGCAGATGATTCCAGGACAGAGCTTGAACCAGCCCCTGCTGCTGCAAGGACCGGGGTTCGACCTGGATCCGGCGTATCGGTTTTTTCCGTATCCGGCTTAATCCTATCCGACTTAACCTTCTCCGGCACTATCGTGCCTGTGGCCTGGTCCCCGGCCACCACGCAAAGAGTATTGTCAATCACTTTGAGTTCCGGCATTTGGGAGCCGGTAATTTTCCTGAGCCAACGATGATAGACCACATTGCCTTTGACGGGATTTTCCTCCACCCGTTTCACAAAAACAAAGGCAAAATGGGACCCGAACCCGGCGGACAGGTGCAACCCGTATTCAGAATCGATTTTCTCCTGACCGGAAAAATTAAGTTTCCTAAAATGGGGGGGAATTTTTTTAAGGTTGGCTATGGGGGGGGCCTTGCGTTTCTGAAGGGCCTTGATCAGAACCACATCCTCAATGGCAGCCCCCAGGGTATGGCCGGTAAATCCCTTGGTATTGGAAATAACTATTTTGGGCAGATATTCTGAAAATGTGGTTTCAAGAGCGGTCACTTCTGCGTCGGCAGAGCCGCCCCGGGCCGGGGTATAGGTCTCATGGGACATGAAGAGCAGCTTGTCGGCATAGTCTTGTTTTGTAAGTCCTGTCTGTCGTTCCACCTTGGTGATGAACTTTTTCATTTCACTGGCCATGTGGGGGACATCAATATTATAGGTGTGGTAGGCGGAATTGGCAATGTGGGTGCCAAGGATCTCAGCCTGGCCGTTCATGCCGCGTTTGGCAGCACTTGCCTGGTCTTCAATGA
The DNA here is from genome assembly GCA_964021475.1 of uncultured Desulfobacteraceae bacterium. Classification (GTDB taxonomy): domain Bacteria; phylum Desulfobacterota; class Desulfobacteria; order Desulfobacterales; family Desulfobacteraceae; genus NBML01. Next base: position 919 of record CAXHYW010000953.1, read on the forward strand.
CCAGCCCCACGGCACCGGCACCTAAAATGGTTCCGTTCCGGTCCTCGTCAAAGGGTTTGGCGCCTTCGGAGACTCTCTTTTTAATGGTGGCAGCTCCCAGGGACAAAAATCCCGAACCGATCCATTGCCCCTGGCGGGGAGAGGTGGCGTTTTCACCGCCGATGACCAACACCCGTTTACACCGGCCCACCCGGATCCAGTCCTCGGCAATGCCCATGGCAAGAGTGGTGGAGGCGCAGGCGGAAGAGACAAGGGTGTTGGGACCCTTGGCCTTGATGATCTGGGCCAGGTGGGCAGATCCCAATGGACAATAATTGGCCACAAAGCTTCTGTCAAACTTATAGGTATCCAGATCGGTTCGTTTCCGGGATTTGGCCTTGAAGAACCATTCGGTCAGCTCTTCTTTGATTTCCCTGTCCCCAATCTTTTCCATGAGGTAATAATAGATTTTTTCAAATTCCTCATAGGGTTTGAGGAACAATTTTTCATAATGATATTTTTCAAGTTCGTCTATTAGAGTTTCTGCATTGGGCCACAGGGAGGTAATGATGACCCCGGTTTCCTCCTGCATCTCTTCGGGCAGGGCAAACCCTGCGGGGATCATGGTCTTGCCGCCCTTCATTTTCTTGTACTGCATGACCAGCGGAATATTGGCATCCTTGAGGGCTTCTATTCCGGCCGCAATGCCCAAGGCCATAACCATGTCATATTGTTCCTTGATCCCGTATTCATCGGTGAGGTTAAAATATCCCA
>CAXHYW010000954.1:0-1668 GCA_964021475.1 uncultured Desulfobacteraceae bacterium
TCCTGAACCCGGTAAAGCACCCCCAGGGTCAGGGGTTTTTTACACACAGGACAGATGCCGCCATATTCTGAGGTTATCTCGGGATTCAGACAAATGCTGCATTTTCTGTGGCCGTCATAATGATATTTGCCCTGGTGAGGAAACATGTCCAGGGTGCCATGAAAAACTTTAGTATCCCGGGTTTCAAGGGCGGTCCTCATGGAAAAATAATCCAGATCCGTATTAAAAACCGAGGCGTTCCTGCCCAGGTAGCCCGGAGAATGGGCATCGGAATTTGACATCAGGCTAACATGATCCAGATCGGATACCCGAAAGTTCATGGGAGGATCCGAAGAAAGCCCGGTTTCCACGGCAAAAATATACTCCTTCAGGTCACCAAAACATTCTTCAATGGTGTCAAACCCGGATTTTGACCCAAACATAGAAAACCAGGGGGTCCAGATATGGGCCGGGACAAAAAATCCCTGATCAGAGGTTTCCAGCACAATCTCCAAAAGCGCCCTTGCATCCAGTCCCAATATGGGACGGCCGTCGGATTTGATATTGCCAATCCCATCCAGCCTTGCGTTAAACTTTTTAACCGCCAAAATGTCCGGAAAATAAATCAGATTATGGTTTTTCCGAACCCGACCCTCTTTTTTATAAATATTGCTGATCTCGGTCTGCAACATAAAACGAACCTGATTCCGGCAGGATACCGGCAGGGTTTCATCGATGGGTTCTGCAATTTCCCGCTTCAGGGAAAAAAGCCCGGGTTCAGTTTCTTCCAGCTTGGATTCAATTTCTTCTATCCAGGCAGGATAGGTAAAATCCCCGGTACCAACCACGGCAATACCTTTGATCTGTGCGGCACGGTAAATATTTTCAAGATCTAAATTTTTGGCCGTGGCACGGGAGTATTTGGAATGAATGTGGAGATCTGCAATAAAGGTCATTTTTATCTACCTGTGCCTGAAATTCAAAGTTTTACCACCAATTTAAATTTATTACATGATTTCACTTAATTTAAAAGCAGGATTCTGATAAAAGATAATGATAGAATTAATTCCACCAACTATGAAAAAAGGGGGAACGCGCAATGAAGATAAACCAGGACCAATTGCTTGTCATCGCATCTGACACTTCTGTCCACACAATTTCAAAGGGGTTGGAAGCTTTTCCCGGACTGAAAATAATCCGGGCGAACTGTGATGCAGATGTTGTTGAATTGCTGGTCACCCATCAATTTATTGGGATATTCATGGAAAATGATATCCCTGGGATCAACGCCTTGAAATTAGCGGCAAGACTCTCAAACCATGGAAGTTCAGAAATAACCCCCCTGGTGGTCATTACCAATGCTTCCACGCCCCTGGATCTTTTTGCCCCCTTTCCTTCGTTGCTACTTGATTTCATTCCAAAACCCATTGATATAGGGCTGTTAAGGGCAAAAATAAAACTGCTTTTGGCCCTGTATACAACCAAAAATGCCGTTGCCCAGAGTATTGACGAACTGGATCATGTCCATGAACAAATCATGGATCTCCAAAGGATTTCCCTTAAAGGACAGGCGCTGCAAAAACAAACGGCCAATTTCTCATCTGCCGTTGCCAGCCAGATACACCCCCCCCTTAAAAATATACAGGCAGGGATCTACCAGCTTCAGAAAACCAAGGATCTTCCCCCCCA
>CAXHYW010000955.1:0-1658 GCA_964021475.1 uncultured Desulfobacteraceae bacterium
AGCAAATGCGCCAAGAGCAAAGAGCCCAAAGGAATTTCACTCAAACCGACCCGCCTTGCCCCCGGGAGAGGATGATTTCTAATAGAAAGAGATCAAGCAATATGAAGCAGATACTGAACAATGATAAAATTATCCTGACCGAAGCCGCTGTTGTCGAGCGGTTACGGCGATTTTTTTGAAAAAATTAGGGGGGGATCTTATGGAAAAGATTGGCAGGGTTACCCAAAATTGGGTGAAAGGTACCATTGATGATTTCATTGCCAATTCCCCCCTTAACACCATGGAAAATCAGACGGGCGAGCCTGCCTGGGATTCTTCTCTGGTGGGGTTTGCTTCTGGAACAGATCAAATATGGCAGCAATATAAAGAGTATGTCGGCGCCTTTCATTGGACGCCATGGGAGGTGTTTAATCAACACCATCCCCTGGAAAACGTGAGTGCCGATCAACTGACGGTGATCTCCTGGGTGTTGCCCCAACGCAAATCGGTTCGGAAAACCAACCTTAAGGACCAAACATACCCTTCCGAAGAATGGGCCCGTATCAGGGTCCATGGAGAAAATTTCAATGTTGCTTTGCGAAATCATCTGGTAAAATGCCTGGAAAAGGCAGGACATCCGGCAATCGCTCCCATGCTTGTTCCTAATTGGACCATTGTGAACTCCCAGCGCTTTTCCTACGCCTCTTCCTGGTCGGAACGCCATGCCGCCCATGCCGCAGGTCTGGGAACATTCGGGCTGTGTGACGGCCTTATCACTGCCAGGGGCAAGGCCATGCGCACGGGGTCCATCGTCGCCAAGGTATCCATCCAAGCAACTCCGCGACCCTATGCAGATCATCAGGCCTATTGCCTTTTTTATGCCGATGGGTCTTGTGGTAAATGCATTGACCGGTGTCCGGCCGGGGCCATTACCAAAGAGGGCCATGACAAGGAAAAATGTCGGCAGCACCTGGGCAAATCAAGAGAATATGTAAAGAAAACTTACCAGTTTGAGGGATATGGTTGCGGGCTATGCCAGGTCGGGGTTCCATGTGAGGCAGGCATTCCAGTGAAATCCGCCCGGAAAGCCCTGGAGCGCGGAGAATTGCCACCCGCCCCACCGCCCCTGGCTTAAGCTTTAATTGGGATCATTGGCCATTATTTTCAGGAATTCTTTTTCCGTAACAATGTCTTGATTGGATTCAAGTCTGTCTAAAAACACCCGTCCGTTTAAATGATCAAATTCATGTTGGAAAATCCGGGCCACAAAATCGGTAAAGCTTGCTTCTTCCACCTCATTTTCCAGGGTGGTAAATTTGATTTTAATGGCGGTGTGTCTTGGAACCATTGCCCGGATGCCCGGAATACTAAGGCAACCCTCCCAGTCCTTTTCCATTTCATGGGATTTCCAGAGAATTTCAGGGTTGATAAGGGCGACAGGTTCCATGTCCGGGGCAAGGGGATATCTGGGATTGGGCTTTGATGAGATAATGAAAACTTGTTTTGATTCATATACCTGGGGGGCAGCGATTCCCACTCCGTTGACATCTGTCACCGTTGCCAGCATATCCTCAACAAGGCATTGAAGGGCAGCATCCTTTGTGTTTTCAATGGGGGCGGCTGTTTTGCGCAAGACCGGATGACCCAGTTGGGCGATTTGTAATAGTTTGGCCATGATG
>CAXHYW010000956.1:0-1657 GCA_964021475.1 uncultured Desulfobacteraceae bacterium
ATTACGCCTATCTGCTGAAAAGTGAGAAAGGCGAAAAACTTGAAGCGATGGTGGGGAAAATGGTCAAGGTTAACGGGAAACTCATAAAAGGAGATCTTGCCAGTACGATTCTTGTGGCAAAAATAGAAGAGACAAAATAAGCACCCACTAAATTTAACGGGAACATTATTTTAAGTGATAGGAAGGGGTGGGGAATTCATGGTATTTAAGTTCCCCATCCCTTTTTATTTCAACGTTTACATTCAGAAATTTTAATATCATATTTTTTGACTTTGTAATGGATCGAGCGTCTGCTTATATTTAAAAGTTCGGCGGCATTTTTTTGAACCCCATTGGTCTTTTTGAGGGCACGTATGATCGTTTCTTTTTCGCTGTCCCCAATTGAAAAACCAGGGATGTTTTCAGATGGTTGGGAAACCTTGCTCCTGGCCGCTTCCAATTGAAGGTCCAGGGGGGTAATGGTATTATTTTTACACAAGACAATGCCCGCTTCCAGGGCATTTTTCAACTCCCTGATATTGCCGGGCCAGGTGTAATTTTCTAATAAATCAAGGGTTTCATCGGTGAGTATTGCCCGGGGAAGATGGTGGTCATTGGAATATTTGGTTAGAAAAAGGTTTGCAAGTGCCAGGATATCTTCCTTTCTTTCCCTAAGAGGGGGGATCGTAAGGGTGATGCCCTTTAGCCTATAGTAAAGATCCTGGCGGAAATTGCCCTTTTCAATGTCAGCGGTGAGGTCGGCATTGGTGGCGGACAGTACTCTACAATCCACATGGATTTCTTTAATGGCCCCAACCCTACGTATCTGTTTATCCTCAAGAAATCTTAATAATCTGCTCTGCATATCCTGGGAGATATTGCCAATCTCATCTAAAAAAAGGGTCCCCTTATGGGCCGCTTCAATAAGACCTGTCTTGTCTTGAATCGCATGGGTAAAAGAGCCTTTCATATGACCGAAAAGTTCACTTTCCAGTATTCCGGCAGGCGTTGAACCGCAATCAACCACAATATAGGGATGGTTCTTTTTTAAACTGTAACGGTGAATGTATTTTGCAATACATTCTTTTCCAACACCGCTTTCGCCCAGGATAAGGACACTCATCTGGCTTGCGGCTACTTTTTGGGTGACCCGGTAAAGCTCCTTCATTCCGGGGCTTTTTCCCCAATAAAAACCATCTTCGATTAAGGATGTATTGGACATATCCATCATGGCGGGTTGATTTCCGGTGGGTTGATTCTTGGCGGGTTGTTTTTCGCTTAGAATATCATTGATTTTTTTGACCAATACTCTCCCATCGAATGGCTTTGAAATATAATCCACCGCCCCCTTTTTCAGCGCAGTCACCGCATCGGGTATGGTTCCATAGGCAGTTAAAAAAATCACCGGCAGATGGGGCAATATCTGCTGTATCTCAGTGAAAAGATCCATACCGCTCATCACTGGCATCTTCATGTCTGAGATCATAAGGGCAACGGGCTTTTTTTTCAGGATCTGAATGGCAGATTGTGCATTATAGGCTTTATGAACAAGAAAATTGGCGGCGGTGAGTCTGGCATCAAGAACTTCAAGGATATTGGGATCATCATCGACAATCAGTATTTCAATGGGTTAGATCGGAAGAGCACACGTCTGAACTCCAGTCACTCCGGAGAATCT
>CAXHYW010000957.1:0-1651 GCA_964021475.1 uncultured Desulfobacteraceae bacterium
TTCTCCGGAGTGACTGGAGTTCAGACGTGTGCTCTTCCGATCTGACAACAGGATTTTTATTTTTATTTTCCTTCAGGATATCCCTTAAAAACATGAGTTCAACAACCCGGCCGTCATGATCAACAATGGGCAGCTGATTGATCACCTGCTCTTTCATGATCCTGTGCATGGTCTTTGGATCATCGTCAATGGAGGCGGTAAGGGGGGACACATAAAAGATACGCTTCACAGGTTCATCAAGGCTGATGCCCTTTAAGATACCCCTGCGGATATCACCGTCTGTAACCGTTCCAAGGAGCTTATGGTCAGCATCAACCACAACGGCAATCTGGAGCGCACTCTTGTCGATTACCGCAATGGTCTCTTTTATGCTGGTTTCAGGCCCGACCAATGTTTTTTTCCAATCTTTCATTTTTCTTCCCATATATCCCTGATGGTTGATTTGTATGTAATATCATAAAATTCTTTTTTTAGGATATCTTTTAAATCGGCCTTTTCCAATATTTCCTTAATCATTATTGAGGTGCCGGGTTTTTCAAAGGGAAGGGTCATGTCGGCCAGATTTGAGTGAAACGCTTTATTCTGTACTTTTTTCAAAGCCGCCAGTATGGATCTTTTAGAAGGATCACAGTCAAGAATACTTTGAACCCTGAGCCTTCCCTTCTGACGGTCTCCGATATTGATTGTCGGAATTTTAAGGGCCGGTGCTTCAAGTATACCGCTGGAAGAGTTTCCAATGACTGCGTCACAAAATTTCATGGCAGACAGATATCTTCGGTATCCAAGAGAGTGTATCACAAAACATTTACCAGGGTTCCTCTTTTGATAGGCATCCTGCATTTGGTTGATCACCCTGCCGCCGGTATCTGCATTGGATCCGGTGAAAATAACTTTATGGTCCGGATAGGTATCCAATGCAGCCAGAACCGCTGCAAATTGCTCTTCAAAAGTGTTTTTTTCCAGGGTCGTGGGATGGAAGGTGACAAGGAAAAACGGCTTTTCCAGTTTGAAATCCATTGACGTTTCAAGATCTTTTCGTGCCATGAGCGGCAACCGTCTGATATTTTCAACCCCCAGGGCTCCCACATCATAAACATGTCCGGGTTGCTCTCCCATCTGGATAATTCTGTGTCTGTACACCTCGCAACAGGGGAAATGGAGGTGGGCCATCTTGGTGATACTTTGGCGGAAGGCCTCATCGATGGCCCCTTGTGTCGTTTCTCCCCCGTGGATATGGGCAATTGGAATGCAAGACACCTGGGCTGCCACTGCACAGCAAAAGGCTTCGAACCGGTCACCCAGAATGACCACTATATCCGGCGCTTGTTCAGCAAAAAATTTTCCATATTCAGAAATGGCAATGCCCATGGAATGGCAGATGCCCTTTGAAGAATCATCTGTAAGATCGATATCCACACATTTATCAGGCGCAAATCCGTCCCCATATATTTCTTTGATAGTCATTCCCTGGTCCGAAACTAGGTGGGTCCCGCTGACAAGCAATTGCAATGCAAGCTCAGGGCTTTCATGAATTTTTCCTATCAGATTTTTCAAAAGACCATATTCCGCCCGGGTGGACGTATATACGCATATTTTACGCATCAATAGATCGGAAGAGCGTCGTGTAGGGAAAGAGTGTGCCTCTATGTGT
>CAXHYW010000958.1:0-1649 GCA_964021475.1 uncultured Desulfobacteraceae bacterium
GTGAACGGGTTAAAAAAAATAAATGAAATTGTCCATGACATTTTCAGACACCAGGAAATGCCAGATGTGAATGTCATTTGGTATGGCGAGCCGGACCATAGCTTCCATGAATATGGTATTGGCACAAAGCCGAGTCTTGTGGCCTTAAAAACAGCCGATGACTGTTTTGGTGAAATTTTGGATGAATACTGGTACAAGGACGTCCAAATAATCGTTGCATCTGACCATGGGCATATTACCGTAAAAAAACATTTTGATCTGGTTAAAGCACTTGAAGATTGTGGGTTTTCCCATGGAGAAACCCTTTGTGACCCTTTGGCGGATTTCACCCTTTTGTGGGGATACAGCGGGAATATCTATGTCCACAACCCCAACTTGCTGCCGGCGATCACAGCGGCATTGCAGCAGATGCCGGAGATTGGAATGCTGTTTACCAAGGACCGGGACGGGATAAACGGGATTATCCCGGGAACCTTTTCCAGCAGGCTCATTGGGGGAGATCACCACCGGGCAGGGGATATTCGCTTTGTTTTACGCCATTTTAATGAAACCGACGATAACGGATATCAGGGAACCTGTATCTGTGCTGCCCCCATCGCCATTGGGTGCGGTATTCATGGGGGTCTTCATCCTTCAGAAATCCATACCATCCTTGGATTCGGCGGTACCTCGTTTAAACAGCATTCACCAATCGAATCTCTGACCGGTGTGATAGACATTACGCCGACCATTTACAACTTATTTGGCATTAAACCAGCTGTCCTTCCCCAGGGGAGAATCATTTCCGAGGTTTTCAAAAATCAGGTTTCTGAGCCCGTGAATGTGGAAAAACAGATTCATCATTGCGGCACAGGGGCATATCGTCAAATGCTTGAGTTGCACAAGGTCAACGCAATCCCCTATTTTATCCGGGGGGAAGGCCCGGTTTAAAAAAACCCGTTCTCGCGAAATATTTTTTTGACATCTTTGTCCATAAGGTTAAAAATGATGAATGTTTTGATGCTCTCTGTTATTTTATTCTCATCCACATATAGAAAAAGAGGTCTCTTCAAAGGATAATTATTCTGCCAATTGTCCTTGTTTCCAATGTCAACGCCTTCAATCCTAAGTGATTTTATTTCTGAATTTATAAAACTGTTACTGATATACCCGATGGCATTTTTATTTTCTGCAATGTATGCCAGAACAGAACTGTTGGAAACCAGTGATTCCCCTGCCGAATGGATCGCAGGCGCAATGATGCGTTGCCAGATATCAGCTGTCCCAGAGTTGTTGTTTCGGTGAACAACTTCTATCAAGGCATTTTTCCCCCCCAGTTCCGACCAGTTTTGGATTTTCCCCCTATAAATATCCTTTAATTGCTCAAGGGAAATATTGGATACCCTGTTCCCCGGATTTACAATGGGAACGATAAGATCATACCCCAACAGGAAGGATTTGATGTCAATTCCATTTTTTTCTGCAGAACGCTGTTGGGTTGGCAAAAGATCCGATGACGACATGACAATATCACATGACCCAGCAATAAGAGCGGTTATCCCACTTAGGGATCCTGTGGCTGTGATGGTAATCTCCGAGTCTCGTTGCTCTCTAAACCGATCCACCACTTTTTTCATAAATGGTTCAATGGTTGTTGAACCGCTGATGTG
>CAXHYW010000959.1:0-1641 GCA_964021475.1 uncultured Desulfobacteraceae bacterium
GACAGATTCCCGGGTGGATGTGATTACCGCAGGACCTGCACCTGTGGTCGCGGTTGTAAAACGGGCCTTTGGCATGGGGGCGGATCAGGGAATTCACATTGTTACCCGAACCGGTTACAGACCCGCTTTTGTAACAGCCTCAAATTTGGCAGCGGTGGCTGGGGAGGGTAATTATGACCTGATCCTGACCGGGATCATGTCCGAGGATATGATGGATGGGCAGACAGGTCCCATGTTGGCGGAACTTTTGAATTATCCTTGTGCCACGGCAGTGGTTAAAACCCATCTGAATCCCGCTGCTGGTATTGTGGCGGTGGAGCGGGAAATGGAAGGTGGGTACAGGGATTGCCTTGACATCTGCCTGCCCGCCGTACTGACGGTTCAGGCTGGCATCAATACCCCCCGGTATCCATCCCTTTCTAAGATGTTGGCAGCCGGGAAAAAGTGTGTCACCACCCTGGCTGAGGAATCTCTATTGTCTGTTTCTGTCAGACCCAAAGAAAGCCTTGTGGCCATTGAACTTCCGGAGCAAACCCGAGCTGGCCAGCGGATTGAGGGAAGTCTGGCGGATCAGGTTCAACAATTTAAGGCGTTTTTGCAGGAAAAGGATCTTCTATGAAACCCATACTCATTATTGCTGAAGTGATGGATGGCTGTATCCGGCCGGTGACATGGGAGCTGATCGCAGCAGGTAAGCTAATACAAAGCTTGGCAAAAAACCTGGCAATAAAAGGGACGGGTAAAATTGGAGGGAATGATAATAAATCTTCCCGGATTCTGGTGATTGTCCCGGCAAAAAATCCCTTACCCCTGGCAAAAAAAATATCCTCCCGTGCAGGAGCGAATGTACTGGCTCTTAAAATGCCAATTCTTGCGGCCTATACCAGTGAGGCGTATAAGAATTGGCTCACCCCTTTGATTGAGGAGTTGGCCCCTTCCCATATTCTGGTGGCCCACACTTCCCAGGGCAGGGATTTTGCACCGGGGTTGGCCGTTCGTCTGAAAGCCGCTTCCATATCAGGGGTTAGTAAAATCCAATCGGATGAAGAAGGGTTGTTGTATTCCCGGCCGATTTTAAACAATACCCGGAATATGGTGGTGCGGCCGGAACCCGATAGTCCCGTGGTGTTGACCTTGATGCCCGGAATTTTTTCCCCGGTCGGGGGAAAAAAAGAGCCCGGTTCCATTATTGTAAAGGAAATTTTACAGATACCTGGGCAATCAAGCCAAATGGTTCATCAAAAAATCGTGAAAAATGAAAGTAGTCACCAGGCATTGAAACAGGCCCATACCATTGTGGCAGCTGGCCGGGGTATTGGGGAGCAGTCAAATCTTAAATTGGTGGCAAGGTTTGCCAAGCATTTCTCGGCTTCGGCCCTGGGAGCTTCCCGGCCCCTGGTGGACATGGGGTGGATTGGCTATGAGCACCAGATAGGTATCACCGGTGCCAGTGTCGCGCCCAGGCTCTATATCGCCTGTGGTGTTTCCGGATCATCCCAGCACCTGGCTGGCATGACCCGGTCGGATTGGGTGGTGAGCATCAACAAGAATTCGGATGCCCCCATCTGTTCCCATGCCGATGTGTGCATCACAGCGGATGTCATGGATTTTATTCAGGCTTTCATGGACGGGGATTGATAT
>CAXHYW010000960.1:0-1641 GCA_964021475.1 uncultured Desulfobacteraceae bacterium
CATTTTTTAGGGAAACAGCAGGAGTGCCAGCACATATTTTACCCTCGGGGATGACCTGGTTTTTTCTTACAAGGGACTGCTCGGCCAGGATTGAGTTTTTGTGAATAACGGCATTGTCGCAGATCATGGACTTCATGCCGATGAGGCAGTTATCCTGGATTACGGCATCATGGATCATTGCCAGATGTCCGATGATGACCCGGTTTCCGATGGTGACCCGGGTGCCTGTGTGGATCACCACATTTTCTTCTATCAGGGTTTTATCTCCGATGATGATGGGTCCGAAATCACCCCGAATGATCGCCCCAAAACCGATATAGCAGTCTTTCCCAATGGTAACATCTCCGATTATTTGCGCACTGGGTGCCACCCAGGTTCCCTCTCCAATCAAAGGCTTTTTGCCGCCTATCTCATATATGGCCATTTTTTCCCCATTTAGAATATGGCATTATTCTTTGTCACAAAAAGAATTCAAAATCAATATTTTTCCCATCCTTCTTCTTGACAAAAAATATTTTTCCAGCCTATCTATGCACCCATGATTATTGATTCTTTTTTAATCCTGCTCCCATTAATTTTTCTGGCATTGGGCGGTTATTCTTTATCCAGGGTTTATCCCCTGTCCGAGGATACCCTGATCCGGATCGTAACTGATTTTTTCATGCCGGTTTTGATTTTTTATTCTCTGTATACCTCTGATATCAATCTGGTCAAAACCATGAAACTTTTTGGTGCTGTCAGCTTTGTCCTCATCTTTATGTTTGTCGTTTGCCTTGTTTATTGCCGGCTGTTCAAATTGGATTTCAAAGCGTTTTCACCACCGGTTCTTTTTATGAATTCAGGTTTTTTGGGGATTCCCTTAATGAAGCTTTGGGGGGGATTTGCCGCAATGAATTATATCGTTATCTATGATCAACTTCAGACCCTTTATATCTTTACCCTGGGCATCATCATTGTCACCGGCGGGTTTACCCTGGTGGGCATCCGGGAGATGATAAAGTCTCCTTTGTTATGGTCCATTGTCCTGGGTTTTTTGTTCAGGCATTTGAGTATCCCGTTGCCTGAAAAGCTGATAGATGCTCTTGGATATTGTGGTACAGGGGCCCCTGCTTTGGCAACCTTTGCCATGGGCTGTTCCCTTGGAAAAAGAAGGGTTGTTGCTGACATGCATTTGATGTCGGGACTTGTTTTCCGGTTTGTTTTCGGATTTCTTGCCGGATTTCTTGCAACCAAGGTCTTCAATATCACCGGGATGGAACGAACCGTTGTTTTGGTTGCCTCCTCCCTGCCGTCGGCAGTCTTTTCTGTTGTGTTGCCTTTAAGATATGGCATCAATCCACAATTTGCCGGAAGCTTGGTCTTAATGTCCAGCCTGCTCAGTGTTTTTATAATTCCAATGGTTTTTTATCTTTGCAGCCTGTAAGTTTTTTAAATTTTTGTTGTAAAGAGTCCGGGGGGATACTATGGCGTCTCACGGGGAGGGGAGCCGATACTTTTTAAATAACCGATATCATCGGGCATGTCTTTTTTTCTGGCAGTTCCGTTGGCCAGTTCATCACATCGTTCATTCAAGGGGTTTCCGGCATGACCTTTGACCCATTTAAAGGTAATATCCCGTCCGGCCTGAAGATCCAGGAGAAG
>CAXHYW010000961.1:0-1641 GCA_964021475.1 uncultured Desulfobacteraceae bacterium
TTTTAAAAACAAACTACTAATGATTTTTTCGTGATACATTTCGTAAGATAAATTACTAACAGATAAAATTTAAAGAATCAATTCTTTTACCCAAATCCATCGCCTATTTTTTTCTTCCATCCTATTTCTTCCGTCTTAATAGTTGAGGAAGGATTCTTTCGGGACTCAGGCTTATGGAAGATGAAAATTACAAAAATTGATATTATGATTCACATAATGAAAAAGGGTTCTATAGCCAATTGTCAGATATGACCCTTTTTTCTTTGAGAATAAAATTTGGTTCTGGTATATCTGATCTGTGATCAATGAATATAAAAGGATAGGTGAAAATCATCGCATATATTAACAAACAGATTCTCACGGCGGTTGTTGCTGCGGAGAACGGAGAAATTTTTGAACTGGAGGGCTATGGCGCCGCTGGTATGTCAGGAGATACGCTGACAATACTGACAAAGATGACCACCTGTGACATGCCCCATGGCAGCGAGCTCATGATGCTGCCCCACCGCAGGCCCATTGTATTTAATGTGGTAACCGACCAATTTGAGGTCATGGAATTTAACCCCTACGACCCGGGGGAGAAAATCTATCCCGTGGGCGTTTTCAATTCTCCGGGATATGTGAACCAACATGTCTGTGCCTATGATGATGAAGGCATTGACAATCCCCTGCCCCTTTTTTCCTATGGCGCCGTGGGATTTGGGAAAAATGACTTTCGCTCGGCCGCCATCCTTGTGGACACGGAACCCCGCCAGGATCTAAGGCAAATGCCCCGGGAGGGAGTGGTACAGGGAGTGACTCGCATCAAAAAGTTATATCCGGAGAACCGGCTCATGCGCCATCTTGAAACCTGTGCCCTGGAATACGGCTGCCCGGCCGGAAAAAATTTTTTTCTGGGGAGGTATGAGGCGCCGCTTCCCACCTCCCTGGTTTGTAATGCCAATTGCATGGGGTGTATCTCCCTTCAGACGGAAAACAATTTATGTGCCTGCCAGGATCGCATCCATTTCACCCCCAGTCCCCTGGAAATTGCACAAGTTTCTCTTGAACACATCCTCCGGGTCAAACGAGCGGTTGTCAGTTTTGGCCAGGGATGCGAAGGTGAGCCTTTAACAGCAGTAAAGGCCATTGCCCCTGCCATTGAAATGATTCGAGAAAAAACAGACAAGGGCACCATCAACCTGAATACAAACGCAAGTGTGCCTGAATCGGTAAAAACCCTTTGCAATGCAGGCCTTGACTCCATGAGAGTGAGCATGAACTCGGTGCGAAAAAGCTGTTACCAGGCCTATTTCAGGCCCAAGTCCTATGAATTTTCAGATGTTATCCAAAGCATTGATATTGCAAAAGAAAAAGGGAAATTTGTTTCCATCAATTACTTAAATTGTCCGGGCTTTACGGATTCACAAAAAGAAGTGGATGCGCTTGTCCAATTTATCGGTACCCATGGTGTTGATATGATCCAGTGGCGAAACTTAAATTTTGACCCGAAACACTACACCCGTATCATGGAGATGGCTGAGAAGGGTGGTCGCCCAACGGGCATGGCAAACCTGATCGAAAACCTCACCCGGAAATTTCCCAACCTGATCCATGGATATTTCAATCCCCCAAAAGAGAATTATATCAAATAAAAATTTG
>CAXHYW010000962.1:0-1637 GCA_964021475.1 uncultured Desulfobacteraceae bacterium
CCAAAACAGCCTATCTTATGAATCTTTTATTTTATAGATGACTTGCACTTGGGTCCCGGCTGTCAAGAATGACCAAAAAAAACCCGCCCCCCTTCTATCTCAATTCCTTTAACAAGGGATCATCCTTGTGAAAGATATTACAACTCTCGGTTTTACCGTCAAAAACCAGGATTGCATCTCCCGAAGCAAGATTTTGATAAACCTGGCGCACCTTTGTTTCCAAGGACAGGTCAACCGCCCCGTAGTCGGTGCTTTCCCGGGTGATAAATTCCTCTACCACTCCTCGAAGGGCCTCTTTGCTCAATTGATCATGGGGAATAATAAAAGCTTTCATCATCTCTTCTTTTTGCAGTGGAGTCCTGGTATTTTCATCTGTTTTAGATAAAAATACCAGGACCTTTTATTTTATTTGAAACTCCGGTCAAGGTATTGCAATCATAAGAGTTTCATTTTTTGTTGTGGCCAGAGCAAATACCTTACCGGCCATGTCGGTTAATAATTTTTATCGGCATATTCCAGCCAGCCGCCGGTCTGAACAAGGGCCTTATCAAATTCAGATATCTCAAATGGCAGGGTCAGACCCGTATCCTGGGAAGTCACCTGGATCAAAGCGTTTTCAACATCCACCGAAAGCGATGTGTCCCCGGCCTTGCAGCAGTCAAAAAGCATATCAATCTCTTCTCTTTTAAGTGAGATCGCCAGCATACCGCAATTAAACATATTCTGCCGGAAAATTCTGGCAAAACTCTGGGCGATCACCACATAAATTCCATTGACCTCAAGAGCCCAGGGGGCATGCTCCCGGGAGGAACCGCACCCGAAATTTTCCCGGGTGACGATGACAGCAACCTCTTCCAGGTCTCTTTTTACATCAAACCCCGATAGACTTAAGTCTTCCAGCAAATGGGGCTTCATGGCAATTTTTTCAATCTCCGTCAGGTATCTAGCGGGGATAATTTCATCGGTATTGATATCAGACCGGTCCAGGCACAGAATCTTTCCTTTAAATTCTTTCATTGGGCTCTCCTAGTTGACAAAAAGACTTGAATTTACGATTTTTCCCTGGATGGCCGTGGCAGCAGCAGTGGCCGGACTCATCAAATGAACCATCCCCCCGCGGCCCATGCGGCCATTGAAATTTCTATTGGTGGTTGCAGCCGCCACCTCTCCGTCTGCCAGGACCCCGTTACTCATCCCCAAACAGGCACCGCAGGTGGGATTGGTGACACAAAATCCTGCATCCATAAATATTTTGATCAACCCTTCCTCAAGGGCCATGGAAAATATTTTGGGGGTTGCCGGAGAAACAATTCCCCGGACCGTGTCTTTAATTTTTTTCCCCTTCAGCACTTGAGCGGCCACCCGCAGATCTTCAATGCGCCCATTGGTACAGGACCCGAGATAAACCTGATCCACAGGGGTATCTCCCATCTGGGAAACAGGGCATACATTATCGGGTTTATAACCAAAGGTGGTCAAGGGTTCAAGTTCACTCACATCAATGGTTTTCCTTTTGGCATAAACGGCATCGGGATCGGAAGCAAATTGGGAAAATGATGTAAGCGCTGCCTCCCGACTTTCATATTCGTCTTTGATAAAGGGCCACAGATACTCAACTGTGGTCATATCCGGCAGAC
>CAXHYW010000963.1:0-1616 GCA_964021475.1 uncultured Desulfobacteraceae bacterium
AAATGAACAAAACACAACTTGAAAAAATCAAACAAACCCTATTCAAGAAAGATAAACTGGCCTTTGATGTGATAAGTAAAAAAGAACAGACTGCCATATTCCCTTTCTGTGATCGGTATAAACACTTTTTGGACGCCGCCAAAACCGAACGAAAAGCCGCCCTGGAAATCAAACGAATGGCGCAAGCTCACGGGTTTGTGGATCTGTCTACACTTCTTAATTCCAAAACAAAGGGCCCTCGTCCCACAAAGGTCTTTTGTATGTTCAAAGACAAAACCATCGGGCTTGCGGTTATCGGACGGCAACCCATCTCCAAAGGAGTCCGGCTGATTGCCTCCCATATTGATTCCCCCAGGCTTGATTTAAAACAGAACCCCCTTTATGAAGAGTTGAGTATGGGGCTTATGAAAACCCATTATTACGGAGGGATCAGAAAATATCATTGGCTGGCTATTCCCCTGGCCCTCCATGGTAGTGTCCTGAAAGCCAATGGAGAAAAAATCGACATCACCATTGGAGAGGACCTTGAAGACCCCGTTTTTACCATTACCGACCTTCTGCCCCACCTGGCCGGCAAACTCCAATCCGACAAAAAAATAGCCGACGTTTTTGAAGGAGAAAAACTAAACCTGCTGGCCGGCAGTCTCCCCCTTGGCAGTGAAGAGATAAAGGAGAGGTTCAAACTCGGGGTTCTCCAACTGCTCAATGAAAGATACGGCATCATCGAAGAAGACTTTATCTCTGCAGAAATAGAGGCCGTTCCAGCGGGAATCGCACGGGATGTAGGGCTTGACCGTTCCATGGTCGGTGCCTATGGCCAGGATGACCGCATCTGTGCATTTACCAGCCTTGCGGCCCTGCTTGAGACCCAATCACCTGAACAAACGTCCATTGCCCTTTTCTTTGATAAGGAAGAAATCGGCAGCGAAGGCCATGGCGGGGCAAAATCAAATTTTTTAGAGGATTTTCTCTCTGACCTTCTCTTGTTGAACCAGGAGCCCTGGGACAGCCGGACTTTAAGAAAAACCCTGACCCATTCCCAGTGCCTGTCCGCCGACGTGAATGCCGCCATGGATCCGGATTTCCAAGAGGTCCATGAAAAACGCAACGCCCCTAAGCTTGGATATGGTATCTGTGTGACAAAATTTACCGGGGTGGCCGGAAAAGCCGGGTCCAATGATGCCAGCGCGGAATTTGTTGGACAGATCCGAACCCTGTTCAATCAAAACAAAATTGCCTGGCAAACCGGGGAACTGGGTAAAATAGACCAGGGCGGCGGCGGAACCGTTGCAAAATATCTGGCCCAGTTCGGCATGGATGTGCTGGATTGCGGGCCAGCCATTTTATCCATGCACTCGCCCTTTGAAGTGGCCGGAAAAACAGATATATACATGACCTACAAAGCCTATGGGGCGTTTTTTAACCATACCGCCCTCCATGCCGAATAATACGCCCAGGACCTATAAAACAATGATGTATACCCCCATGAAAAGAATCCCATGAAAAGAATCCCATGATAATTGATAAGAAACAGTTTATTTGTCTTTCTCCATTTCTGGCCCTGTTTCTATTTCTGATTCTGGGCAGAATCTTGTTTTTCTCCATTGAGGCCGTGG
>CAXHYW010000964.1:0-1616 GCA_964021475.1 uncultured Desulfobacteraceae bacterium
TTGCATATTTAAGTCTCCTAAATAAAAACGGGTTCATTCTCTAACCAAGTCTCTAATTAATATGTCGCACTAAGCATGCCAATATATATAAGCACTTGAATTTATATGTATTGTTTTTATTCCACTGGTTTTTGCCGGTGATCCGGCTAAAATAAGAATTCTGATGTCTGAATAGCCTCGCCTTCCATTTGTCGATTATCCCCATCCCCGTCGTATCGTTTTTTTCAATCGATGTTCTTATTTGTTAGTTATATTTTGAATTGGATTCTCCTTTGTATTCCGATTACTGATAGGCAGGTTTAATTTTAGTCATAAAAATATAGGAGAACTTAAAATGAGTAGCGAATATGAATCCATGTGGAAGGAATTGGGACTGAACCTTGATGCCCATGATGCGTTGCTGGGTGTTTTGGGGCAAGGTTATACGGATATTTATCTTGCCCAGAAGGAGAGGCCGGAAGGGATGGGATATTTTGATTTTGTGATGAGCGAGGTCCATGGCCTGAGAATCAAAGAGCTTATGGATGAAAAAGAGCAGGGCCGGAAAATCATCGGTTCCTATTGTGTATTTGTTCCCGAGGAAATTGCCCTGGCCGCCAATGCCACCCTGGTGGGGCTTTGTTCCGGTGCGGATTTTGCCCTTGATCAGGTTGAAAAATATTTACCCAGAAACACCTGTGCCCTGATCAAGTCCGCCTTTGGATTCAAGCTGGGTCAGGTCTGCCCCTACCTTGAAACCGCGGACATGGTGGTGGGGGAAAATACCTGCGACGGCAAGAAAAAAGCTTACGAGTCCCTGGGAACATTGATGGACAATCTTTATGTCATGGATCTGCCCCAGATGAAATCAGACCAGGGACGTGATCTTCTCAGGCATGAATATGACCGGTTTAAACTTGCCGTAGAAGAATTGACCGGCGTTGTCATCACCCAAGAATCTTTGAAGCAGGCCATCGGGATTGTCAATGCCAAGCGGTCGGCCCTCCACCGGCTGGCCAAGCTTCGAAAGGCAGATCCGGTTGTGATTTCCGGACTGGATGGGCTGTTGGCAAACCAGGTCTCCCTTTATGATAACCCGAAACGGTTTACCGAATCGGTTCATAAAATTTGTGATGAACTGGAAAACAGAATTCTGGAAAACCAGGGAATCTTACCTGAAAACACCCCCCGGGTTCTGATTTCCGGATGCCCCATGGCTGTGCCCAACTGGAAATTGCCCTGGATCATTGAAACTTCCGGGGCGGTGATCGTGGGGGAAGAATCCTGTGTGGGAGAGCGGGGCACCCGGAATTTGACCCGGGATACCGGTGCCACCATTGATGAACTGATGGATGCCATTGCCGATAGATATTTTAAGGTGGATTGTGCCATTTTTACCCCCAATCAGGATCGGCTCGACCATATCGAAGAGATGGCAACGGCGTATCAGGCAGATGGTGTCATCCATTATGGCCTTCAGTTCTGTCAGCCATACAGCCTGGAGGCCATTGGCGTTGAAAATGCCCTGGAAAAAAAGGACATTCCCTGTCTGCGCATTGAAACCGACTACGGCATGGAGGATGTGGGGCAATTGAAAACCAGGATAGAGGCCTTTATCGAGCAACTTAAATAGGGAA
>CAXHYW010000965.1:0-1616 GCA_964021475.1 uncultured Desulfobacteraceae bacterium
TGCTTGACTTCCCTGGAAAACTCACATAAGAATATGGCAATTATCTGTATAAATAATAAATAACTGCTTATTTCATAGCGCTAATAGAATTCAAGAATTAAAAATTAAGGCGAGGTTGGATAAATTGAAAAGACGGGTCAACTCAGAATACAACCCCATTAAATATCAAGGGCGATTCTTTTCTAAAATTTTGCTGTCCCTTGTGGTCATGGTTGTTTTTTTGGGTATTATTCGTTTGAAGACGGCCAATGCCGTCATGGTCACTGTTGCCTGTTACGAGGATTATCGGCCCTATTCCTATGTCAATGACAAGGGCCAGGTGGTGGGAATGCTGGTTGATTTCTGGACACTTTGGGCAGAAAAGAACCAGATAGAACTGATTTTTTTGCCCGGGTCCCTCACCCAGAGTCTGGACCGGATTAAACTGGGTGAGGCAGATATCATGATCGGACTTTTCCGGTCAAAGGACCGGAGGGAATACCTGGATTTTTCCCTTCCCATGATTGATATTCAAACCAATCTTTATGTGGTTGAGCAAATGGAAGTGGATTCGATTAAAGACATGGGGGATGTTCCTGTGGGGGTGATTGAAAATGATTATGTGGTTGAATTTATGTCCCGGACCTATCCGGATGTAAAGCTTACGAAATTCTCCGGATCAGAGCAGGTGGTGAAAAATGCCCTGGCCGGAAAATTGTCTGCCTATGCCCTGGATTTTCCCAATGCCATTTTTCTTTTGGCAGAGCATGATTCCCTGGTAAAGTTTCGACGGGTGCAAACCCTTTATACGGAAAAGTTGAGGGCCGGGGTAAAAAAAGGGAATACCCAGATGCTTAAGTTTCTCAATCAGGGAATCAAAGGTATTTCAAAGCAGGAAGTTGAAACGGTTTTAAGCAAATGGGGATTGTCTCCCCCCCCGCTGATTGTCCAGTACCGGGTCTGGGTCATTGGGATTATCCTTTTCTTGCTGTTGGCTTGTATCGGGTTCGCCTATTATTCCATGAAATTAAAACATCGTATGGGACGGCTCAAACGGGGGAAATCTCCCTTTAAAAAAGAGGAATGGCTGGCCCAGATTGCCCAGGGAGAAAATGATCGATTAGAGTTTAAATCTTCCATGCGCTGGAACCTTGTTACCCTGAAAACGGACAAGGTGCTGGAGTCTGTGATTGTTAAAACCCTTTCCGCATTCATGAATGCCCAGGGCGGCATCCTGCTCATCGGGGTCAACGATGAGGAGGAAGTGATTGGCATTGAATCAGACTACAACACCTTCCAGAAAAAACCAAACCGGGATGGATTTATGCTGAAGTTTTCAAGCCTGATCAGTCAGAATCTGGGGCAGCAAAGTCATAAATTTATTTCTGCCCAGATCCAGTCCATCGAGGGCAGGGATATCTGCAGGGTTACCATAGAGCCCGGTGAACGACCGGTGTTTATTAAGGAAAACGGGAAAGAGGCTTTTTATATCCGGGCGGGTGCCGCTTCGGTTCCCTTAAGCCTGAGTGAATCCCATGAATATATCAGTTCCCGGTGGTAGTTTTTTTAGGTATAAGACAACTTGTGGTTTTAAATATTTCATGCTGCTTTAAATACTCCTCTTCTTCCTGTAATTT
>CAXHYW010000966.1:0-1608 GCA_964021475.1 uncultured Desulfobacteraceae bacterium
ATGGGTTTGTATCTGGGATTGACCCGGGGACATGATGCCATAAGAGAAATAATTCCCGCCCGCCCCCAACGCTGCCTGGCAATGATTTTTCCTTCTCTCTATGCCCTTTTTTGTATCAATATTTTATTAAAAATATTCATGGGTTAAAAAACGAATTTTAATCAATTGGTTGATCTGTACCGATATTCTGCTAAAATCAATTTGTGCAACCAACTTTTTATACAATTTCCAAAGGATAGCCCTATGAAAACACTTCACTTGTTTGTCATTTTTCTGGCCACACTTTTTGTTATCCCTTCGGTTCATGCATCGGAAGGATTTTCGGCTCAATTTGCAGGGCAGCAGACCGTGGCGGGTGAAAATACCATTGCGGTTACCTTTTCAAAAGGGCTGGACACCCGGCAGAATATTAATCCCTATCTGAAAATCTTCAAAAAAAAGGATCTGCCGGTGGAGGGGGCCTGGGTATTGGCCGAGGACACCCAGGTAGTCTATTTCACCAATGTGGAACCGGGGACCCAATATGTGATTCAGATCGATAAGGGTCTGAAATCCAATGCCGGACAGGTTATGGAGACCGGTGCGACGTTTAAGATCCAGACCCGGAAAGTTGCTCCCATGATCAGTTTCGGCAGCAAAGGCTTTATACTGGCCTCAAAGCTTTCCCGGGGACTTCCGGTGAATGCCCTGAACATTCCCAAAGCTGACATCGATTTTTTCAGGGTTAAACCCGAATTTATCGGAGAGTTTCTGGGAAATTTTTCCCGGGTAGACCAGATGTATTATTACCAGAGCCGAAATCTTAACAAAGTTGCCAACCTTGTCTATTCCGGCCGGTGGGATCTTGAGATCAAAAAAAATCTTCGGTCCCAGGTGAATATCCCCATCACCCACATAAAAGAATTGGAAAAACCAGGGGTCTATTTCGCCGTATTAAGGGGAGCGGGGCGCTATGAATATGGCCATAGCAGCACCTGGTTCACCATCAGTGATCTGGGACTCCATGTAAGAAAATACCCCCAGTCCCTTCAATTCCAGATCCAGAGCCTTGAAACGGCAACCCCGCTCAAGGATGTCCGGGTAAAAGGGGTTAACAAGAAGGGGAAGATTTTGTTTAAGCTGACCACCGATGCGAAAGGGATTGCCCGGGTGGCCGGAGCATTTGAAGACTTAACCCTGGTCACAGCCACCCGGGGCAACCATATCAGCCTGTTGCCCATGGATGTACCCGCCATGGATTTGTCTGAATTCAAAATGGCAACACAACTCTTCCGGCCCCTGGACCTGTTTGTTTATGGGCCCCGGGATATCTACAGACCCGGTGAGGTGCTGACCATTGACGGATTACTGCGCAATCAGGATGGTCAAATGACAGCCGGGCTTCCCATCAAGGCCCAGGTTCTGCAGCCCGACGGCCGTATGGTCCATGAATTTACCTGGAAATCCCGGAACTTAAATTATTATACCCATATATACCATCTGCCCAAGGATGCAGCCACAGGCAATTGGCGCATCGCCTTTACCCATGGGACAGACAAACTTAAGGAATACCCCTTTATCGTGGCCGAGTTTCTCCCGGAACGCATGAAACTTGCCATTGAAAATCCA
>CAXHYW010000967.1:0-1607 GCA_964021475.1 uncultured Desulfobacteraceae bacterium
TCGGGTCTGAATTTGGGCACCACAAACAAAGAGATCCCCTTTACGCCGGCAGGAGCCCCTTTTATCCGGGCCAGCATCAAATGGATCACATTATCCACTCCGTCGTGGTCCCCGGCGGAGATAAAGATTTTCTCCCCAATAATTTTATACCCGCTTTCCGATTTCCCGGGTTCCAGGGGAATGGCTTCAGTTGCAAGGTCCCCCAGGGAAGTGCCTGCTTCAGGCTCGGTCAGGGCCATGGTGCCCTGCCATTTTCCTGCCAGCATGGGGGGCAGATAGATATTTTGAAGATACTCTGAGCCAAAACTTAAGATCAGGTTTGCAGCGCCCATGGTCAAGCCCGCATAGACAGAGGCCGAATAATTGGCCGTGGCAAAAATAAAATTCATGCAAAGGAGCAGGGAAGAGGGCATGCTCTCTCCCCCCCAGCGTTCGGGAAAAAGCGCCGCTATCCAGCCATCTTCCCCCAGGGTTTCCAGCATGGGACGGACCCCTTCATGGACACGAACCCTGCCGTCGGTCAGTTGTGGCGGGTGGCGGTCCATCTCTTCAAACATGGGGTGCAACACTTTTTTCCCCAGATCAAAGGCGGCCTTGAAAACCATATCAATGGTTTTTGGGGTGTGATCATTTAAATAGCCAGGGGTCAGGGATCGATATATCCCTCCCCGGGAGTGCAGGGTAAAGGTAAGATTTTTCATGCTCATGAATTTGTCTGCCATGGTGATTTCCTTGAAAATTTATTATCGGATGCCCTTAAGAAAATCAGGCCCTAAAAATGACGCCTCAGGATACTGATAAAATCCCTTGCCCGTCTTGACGCCAAGATTTCCATTGTCCACAAACTCTTTGAGAAACGCCGCATTGGCCTTTGCCTGGGGATCATTTTTAACCCCGGCCCAATAATCGGTGACCTTGTAAACAGTTTCAAGGCCGATGGAATCCATGATACCAAAGGGCCCCACAACGGTTTTCATGATGCCCATCCAGGCCCGGTCAATGTCTTCAACCGATGCCACCTCTTTTGCGGCAAGGCTCAAAGCAGATCCCATCAACTCGGACAACATGGTGTTGAATACATACCCATGCTGCTCTTTTTTCAATTCAATGGGAAACTGGTCTATGGCCTTGCAAAATTTCCTGACAGCCGCCAGGGTCTGGCTTGAAGTGCCGGGATGGGGCATAATATCCACCACATTGGTAAGCAAAAGATCATGAAAATGCAGGGCCGCAAACCTATCCGGCCTGCCCGTGGCCCCGGCAATCATGGAAGGAACCAGGGTGGAGGAGTTGGTGGTAAAAATAGTGTGATCAGGACAAATCTCATTGAATTGGGCAAATACCGCCTGTTTGATCTTTGGGTCTTCCGGGACGGACTCATTGATCAAATCCGCATCTTTGCCAGCTGATTCCGGGTCCGATGAGAACCGGATACTCCCCTTTGCAGCTGCCGCCTGTTCCGGACTCACCCGCCGATGGGTTGCCAGGGAATCTGCCAATTTGTCCACCCGCTTTTTTGCCTGTTCAAGGGACTTCTCAAAGGCATCATAGACGGTCACATCAAACCCCCATGCGGCACATTGCAGACCAATCTGAAGCCCCATGGT
>CAXHYW010000968.1:0-1606 GCA_964021475.1 uncultured Desulfobacteraceae bacterium
GCTCTTATGGCTGCGGTACCAGGGGCTGCCGCTCCGGTCAAAAAATTTGAGCTGGACCAATTCATAGAGCCGGATACATGCGGCGGTTGCCATGGAGAAATCCAGGAACAGTGGACCAATTCCATGCACAACTTGTCCCACAAGGACCCGGTATATAATCGGGTGGCCAAATTTCTGCGCAAAGGGCTGACCCAGGCAGGGGAAATTCAGGAAGCGGAGTCCTGCGTTAAATGCCATACACCGGTGGGGGTAGTCACGGGATTTCCTGAAAAACTTTCCGATGACCTGTCCCGTACCCCTGAAATTGCCACCCAGGGCATCCAATGCGATTATTGCCATTCTGCCGTGGATACCACCCGGATGTATAACAATGGGCTGGTTCTTTCCCCGGGTCATGGCGAAGATGATCCCGGCGTGAAATATGGCCCCTTTGATGACTCAGAACCTGATTTCCATGAAGCGGCTTTTTCTAAACTCCACCAAAGTTCTGAAATTTGCGGTACCTGCCACAATGTCAAGCATGTGGCATTTGGGACAGATCTTGAGACCACCTATACGGAATGGGCCAATAGCCCCTACAACGATCCGGATCCTGACAAAAGGGTCGTCTGTCAGGGGTGCCACATGTATCAGCGGCCCGGAATCCCCGCCACAGGTTCCACGGATCGGCCGAAAAATCCCGGGACTGCCACCGATTACAGTGTGGAGCGGCCCCATATTTTTACCCATTATTTTGTGGGGGGCAATACCGGGGTGACCGGTGAGTTCGGGGATAAAGATAAACAGGCAATGGCCGAGGCCCGGCTCCAGAATGCGGCAAAGATTTCCCTTAATACCGAAAAACTTGCCCAAAAACAATTGGATGTAAGGGTCTCAAATACCGGGGCTGGCCATTCAATTCCCACCGGGGTGGGAGATTTAAGACAGGTATGGCTTGAAATCAGTATTCGGGATGCAAATCAGCAACTTGTTTTTCAATCCGGTTTTCTGGACCCGAAAAAAGAATTGCCCGATGACACGATTATTTTCAGGACAATCCTCGGGGATGGCAAGGGCAATCCCGTGGTGAATCTGGCAAAGGCAAAACAGGTGCTGTCTGATAACAGAATCCCTGCCATGCAGACGGTGACCCAAACTATTTCCCTTGATTTTGTACCACAGAAAAATTTTGTGATAACCGTTAGGCTCCTCTATCGCGGGATGCCCCAGAAAATTTTAAACCTGATTCCGGGTGATTCCATTGGGCCTTTGCCCGTGGTGGAGATGACAACTCTCACCCAAACCATTTAATTGGCAAAAGGGAGGGATGTATGGAACGTTGGTATAATATTCGCTTTCGACCGATAGTCTGTCTGAGTATCTGCCTTATGGTAATTATTTTGGCCTCTGGTTGTTCATTAATGGAGGTCAAAGAGCAAGCTTCCCTTGTGGACAACATGGGGTCCATTAAAGGCAAAATTATTGTTACAAGCCCCCAGAAGGGCCCGGTGGTTGTGCTGCGATTTGTGGATGAGGATGGTATTATAGTTCTGGAAAGATCGATTGTTATTCCCCAAAATAGTGAATATGAATTTCCCGTAATTATTGGGAAGCATTATATTGCAGC
>CAXHYW010000969.1:0-1600 GCA_964021475.1 uncultured Desulfobacteraceae bacterium
TCAACCCCATGGGACTGATCCAGGTCGGCCAATCCTTTGAACAAAAAAGAGCCGTGAAAACGGATGAAATTCTGGATCTATCCTGCCAACTCCAAGGAATTACAAAAACATTAAAGGGAATTCATACCCAATTTCTCCTGGAGATTTCTTCAGACAAAGAGATAGTGTGGCATGGGATTTCCACCTTTTTTACCCGGAGCAAAAATAAGCAGAAAAATAAAAAGGGGGGAATGAAGGAAGAACAATTTCTTGAGATAAAAGAGCGCATTTTTGTCCCCGGGGATACCGGGCGAAAATATGCCGGTGTTTCAGGAGACTACAACCCCCACCACCTCTATGGGATTACCGCTAAAATGATCGGATTTAAACAACCCATTGCCCACGGCATGTGGAGCCTGGCCAGAGTCATGGCAAGCATGGAAAAAAATTTCGGTTCCCACTATCCTATGAGAGCAGACGCCGCATTCAAACTTCCCATCTTCATGCCGGCCACCATTACCCTGGGGTATGAGCCAGCCCAAAAAACAAGAGAACAAAACGAGCCAACTGAAATAGAGACCAATGCAATTGGGGCCAACGAAATTGGAACCAATGAAATAAACTCAGATGAGACCCGGATCGATTTTGAACTCCGGGATGATAAAAAAGGGATTCCCCACCTCAAGGGGCAATTTGCATTTACCCGGGAAAATGGATAATGCTGGGGTCTGTCTTTGCCCTCAGTTCCGCCTTTTTCTGGGCCACCGCCGTAATTTTATATAAAAAAAGCGGGGATCTGTTTTCTCCATTGTCCCTCAATATTTACAAAAGCGTGGTGGCCCTGATCCTGATCCCGTTGACCATGCTGATATTAGGGGTTCCCTTTATTCCGGACATTCCGGTCAATGACTGGCTGTTGCTGGCATTGTCAGGGATCCTGGGCATTACCCTGGCCGACCTGTTTTTTTTCACCGCCCTCAACAAGCTGGGTGCAGGCCTTATGGCCGTTATTGAATGTCTCTACCTGCCAAGTGTTCTGTTTTTTTCCTATCTCATTTTGGGAGAAAAATTGGGTCCGGGCGGAATCATCGGCAGCCTCCTGGTGTTGGCCGCTGTTCTGGTGGGATCTGTGGGCAGAAAAAACATCACAAACCAACAATCCTTTTCAAAAGAGGATGTTCAAGGAATTATTGCAGGCATATTATCCGTTGTGTTTCTGGCCATTGGCATTGTCATTATCAAAGATGTATTGGAGCAAACCAATGTGTTCTGGGCAACCCTTGTCCGGGTGGTTGCCGGCAGCATTTCCCTTTTGATTCTTGTCATCTGCCACCCCAACCGCAGACTATATATTAAGGAGCTTAAATTTTCCAGGGCCTGGCTCACCGCATTCCCCGCATCCCTGTGCGGAAATTATTTTGCCCTCATCTTCTGGGTGGCGGGCATGAAATATACCACCGCATCCCAAGCGGCTATCCTCAACCAGATGTCCAGTGTTTTTATATTTATTCTGGCAGCCCTCTTTCTCAAGGAAAAAATCACGGTCAACAAAGCCATGGCCATCTGCCTTGCCGTGACCGGTGCCATTTTGACCATTTTTTCCTGACCCCTTTCACAAGGG
>CAXHYW010000970.1:0-1582 GCA_964021475.1 uncultured Desulfobacteraceae bacterium
TCCGGGGCCGCTCTTTTTTTAAAAATTTTTAAAGAATGATGTTCAAAATACGGCGCAGGGGTTCTGCTGCCCCCCACAGGAGCTGATCTCCCACGGAAAATGCCGTTAAAAAATCATCCCCCAGGGTCATTTTCCGGATCCGGCCCACGGGCACGGTAAGGGTACCGGTCACGGCAGCCGGGGTCAGATGTTGGATCGTCTCTTCCTTGAGATTGGGAACCACCTTGACCCAATCGTTGTTGGCTGCCAGCATGGCATTGATTTCGTCCAGGGGCAGGTTTTTTTTCAATTTGATGGTAAAGGCCTGGCTGTGACATCGCATGGAACTGATGCGCACACACTGACCGTCAATGGGTACCGGATTGTCAGACCTGCCCAATATTTTATTGGTCTCCACAAACCCCTTCCATTCTTCCCGGGTCTGGCCGTTGTCCATGGCCCGGTCAATCCAGGGAATCAGGCTGGCCCCCAGGGGTACGGCCCAATTGTCCACGGGAAATCCCTTGGATCGGATGGTGTCGGTAACATTTCGGTCCAGATCCAGGATGGCGGAAGCCGGGTTGTCCAGAATATTGGCGGCCTTGTCCCCGATATAGCGCATTTGTGCGACCAGTTCCTCCATACTTTTAGCCCCGGACCCGGAGGCTGCCTGGTAAGTCATGGAGGTGAGCCATTCCACCGCATCATTTTCAAACAGGCCACCCAGCGCCATGAGCATGAGAGATACCGTGCAGTTCCCGCCGATATAGTTTTTAATCCCCCGGGCAAGACCGTCTTCGATGAGGTCATTGTTGACCGGGTCCAGGACAATAATGCTGTTTTCTTCCATTCGCAGGGTAGAAGCTGCATCAATCCAGTATCCCTTCCAATCGTTCTTCGCAAGTTTGGGACGCACCGCCTCGGTGTAGGAGCCGCCCTGGCAGGAAATAATAATATCCATCTCCATGAGGGCATCCACATTATGGGCATCAATCAGAGCAGGAGCGTCAACTCCCGCGGGTGCTTTCTGGCCTGCCTGGGAGGTGGTAAAGAAAATCGGGGTAAATTTTTTAAAATCATCTTCTGCCATCATTCTTTCCATGAGCACGGAACCCACCATTCCCCTCCAGCCGACCAATCCTACTTTTTTCATCTTCCTAATCCTCCCGAAACAATTGCATTATCATCTTTTTGTAAAGATTAAAGCTATACCTGTTTTTTTTCAAAGATTCCAGCCCTATCAAAAAAAACCCTGATTTTCATCCATGACTTCCCCCGCCTGAATGGATAGGATCACCTTCATCCATCGCGGTAATTTCGAACATAAGGCATTTTATGGTTCATAAGTATTTTAGATTTATCTGGGATTCTTAAAAAATATGGAGCCAAGAACCTCTGAGATTCAGTGATGTCCGGTTAGGTACTTGCATGGTAGAACCAGTACAATTTTTTTGAAAAAAATTTATTTTTTTTGTTGACAACGGTGTGGAAAAATGTCGCGCGCCTTGAAATTATTACTTTTAATTTCAAGGAGTTACGAATGACCGTGAACTTTGTCCCCAAACTCAAAATTCAGTCTCAAACTTTTGACAAATTTATTGCT
>CAXHYW010000971.1:0-1582 GCA_964021475.1 uncultured Desulfobacteraceae bacterium
CATTTTTATAAAACACCGGTTTTTTAGTCAAGAAAATAAGTCTGATGTTGAAATTAATCTTTTTTTGTGCACAATTAGGTCCCATGATCCAAACCGATTACATAGACGTCAGTGTGACATTGCCCCTGGATATGACTTTTGTTTATAAAGTACCGGATCATCTACGGGAAATATGTGCTATCGGGATGCGGGTTCTGGTCCCCTTTGGCCGGCGCCGGGTAACAGGCTATGTCCTCGGGGAACAGGCAAGCTGCGGCCCTTATAAAGCCAAAAATATTTTGGATGTGTTGGATGACCACCCCTTGTTTCCGGTTAATGAAATTGTATTTTTTAAATGGGTGGCCAAATATTATATTTTTCCTTTGGGAGAGGTAATTAAAACAGCCCTTCCATCGGGTCTTGACCGGCAGGATGTCTCCTGTGTGTTTGTGACACCGGCCGGGATAAAAGCATTTTCTTCCGGTGCGCTCTCCCCGGGAGAAGCCTGCGTGATTCAATTTTTAAAGGAAAAAGAGGGCTGCACCCTAAAGCAATTGTTAAAAAACAGCTCCAATCCTTCCATTGTTGCCCTGGTTCGGAAAATGGAAAAAAATGACTTGCTGACGGTTTCAGCGGTATTAAAAAAAGAAATCGCCAACATAAAAACAGAAAAATTTATCCAGTATTTGGGACAGGTGCCTGAAAAAAATATTCGGCTTTCCCAGAAACGCCAACAGATTTTAAGCCTGGTCCGGGAACAGCAAGAAATTTCTTTGACCAGCCTTAAGGTTCATGTTCCCACGGCGGCAACCCTGATCGCTCCTCTGGCCAAGGCAGGCTATATCAAGGTTATCCAGCGCAAGGTTTTTCGGGACCCGCTTGGGGACCCGGTGGAGCCGGATACTCCGCCCACCCTTACCGGTGAACAGGCCATTTTGATTGAAACCGTAAGGGAGAATCGACACAAAGGGTTTATCCCTTATCTGTTGACCGGGGTGACCGGATCCGGCAAAACAGAAGTTTATATGCGCCTGGTTGCCGATGCGGTTAAATCGGGCAAGACCGCCATTGTCCTGGTGCCGGAAATTGCCTTGATTTCCCAGACCGAGCGGAGGTTCCGGGCCCGGTTCGGGGAGAAAATAGCGGTGATCCATTCCATGCTCACCCATGGGGAACGCCTGGATCAGTGGCGAAAGCTATCCCTTGGTAAGGTGAGTATTGTTATTGGAGCGAGGTCTGCCATCTTTTCTCCCATTGAAGATATTGGTGTGATTATTGTGGATGAAGAGCATGACAGCTCCTACAAGCAGGAAACCGGATTGCGCTACAATGCCAGGGATCTGGCTGTTGTTCGGGGGAAAATGCAGGATTGCCCGGTTATTCTGGGATCTGCCACCCCTTCGGTTCAATCCTATCAGAATGTCAGGGACCATAAATTTTCCCAGCTGACCCTTGAAAATCGGGTCAACCAGAATCCGTTGCCGGAAATTACCCTGGTGGACTTAAAAAAATACAAGGATTACAGGGGGACAGAAAAAATCATCACCCCGGAGCTTGCCATCCAGATCCGGGCTTGCCTTGAAAAGGGCAATCAGACGTTGAT
>CAXHYW010000972.1:0-1547 GCA_964021475.1 uncultured Desulfobacteraceae bacterium
GAACAATACCGCCCCATACCGGAATCAAAGCTCAAAACAATTATGGATCCGGGAATGTTGGACAGGGAAGAGGCCCTGGCTGCCCTGGGAGGAAATGAGTTGCTTTTGGCTAGGATTTATGAAATTTTTATTAAGGAAACCCCCGGGTTGATGAAAAAACTTGAACAGGCCCTTGATACAAAAGATGTCCAGTCTGTTTATCTTTTGGCCCACACCCTGAAAGGGGCTGGGGCAAGGATTTATGCCCCCCTATGTACACAGGCGGCAAAAGAGCTTGAAACTCTTGCTTCACTTGAAACGCTTGCTTCAAAGGAAGACTGGGATCAAATCTTTGACAGGGCACAGGATGTTTTAAGCCTTTTTGGAAACCTGATAGAACATTTAACCCCCGGGTCCTCGGACCAATAACTCAAGGAAACCGATATGCTGTCCATTCCTGAAAAAAAATCCCCCCTCCTTATTGTGGATGATGATACCGGTTTTTTGCTGACCATCAAAGAGATTCTTGTGGATGCGGGCATGCCAGAACCTGCTCTTGCATCGGACAGTCGGGAAGTCATGGCCCTGCTTGAAACCCATCAATTCAAATTTGTTCTTCTGGATTTAATAATGCCCCATCTTTCCGGACTTGAACTTCTTGGCCAGATAAAGGAATCTTTTTATGATACGGAATGTGTGATTGTAACTGCCAGCGATGATATCACATCGGCGGTTTCCGCCATGAAGCTAGGTGCATATGACTATCTAACCAAGCCTGTGCAATATGAAAAACTGATTATTTTGATCAAACGGGCCCAGGAACGATATTGTCTTCGCCATGGACTCTCCTTGTTTGAACGGAAAAACAGACTGTCAGATCTTTCAGACCCCGGGGCATTTGCAGATATGGTAGCGGTGGACCATTCCATGATCCGGGTATTACGCCAGGTAGAAATGGTGGCTCCCACGGATTATTCGGTTGTGATTACCGGTGAGTCTGGAACCGGGAAAGAGATGCTTGCCAGAAAAATTCATGATATCAGCAACCGATCTTGTGGGCCATTTGTGGCTATCAATATGGGGGCGGTCAGTGAAACCCTTTTCGAAGATGAATTGTTTGGGCACTCAAAAGGTGCCTATACCGGAGCTGCAAGGGATAAAAAAGGTTTTTTTGAATCTGCCCGGCATGGTACCCTGTTTCTGGATGAAATCACGGATCTTAATATTTCTCTCCAGGGCGGGCTTTTACGGGTAATCCAGGAAAAGGAGTTTTACCGGGTGGGAAGCACCCGCACGGTGGATGTTGATCTGCGGATTCTGGTGGCTACCAACCAGGATATTTTTGCTGAGATAAGAAAAAAAAGATTCCGAGCAGACCTGTTTCACCGGTTGAATATGTTCCATATTGACATTCCCCCTTTGCGGGAAAGAAAAGGAGATATCCTTCCCCTTGCCCGGTGTTTTCTTGATCAATATGTTGCTGAAACCGGGAAAAAAATCATTGGAATATCTGACCCGCTGGCTGACTATCTGATGCAATACAGGTTTCCAGGTAATGTCAGGGAACT
>CAXHYW010000973.1:0-1538 GCA_964021475.1 uncultured Desulfobacteraceae bacterium
TTTTTGCTGGAATTTTGTGAGCAGCATCACTTTTTTATCAATGGTGACCACCACAGCACCTTTGTGGGATTCCACTATAAACCCCTGGCCGATGTGACTTAAGGCAAGTTCAACATCCGCAATCAGTTTAAAGTCAAAAACTTCTTGTTGGATGAGTTCTTCCTGGGTAAAGGGCAGTTTTTTTAAATATTTTGAAATAAGGTCGACGGCTTGATTGGCGTCAAGCTTGCCCGAGGGAATCACAATATCAAAGAGGGATTCGTCCCAGGCCTTTTTATTAAACAGGGCGGTGGCCCATAGGATGGCATGTTTATCTAAATGTTCAATCTCTTTGGTGGCTTGATTTTCCGATACTCCCTTTTTGGCCATCCCGTTTTTAATCCGTTGGGCTTTCTCGGCAATAATCAGCACCCGCATCACATGGGTGGTGGTTTTGGGTATCAGATGCCCGATGAGCCCGTGTAAAATACAATTGCCTTCACTGACCAAATCCGAGAGGGTCTTTTTCAGTGAAGATATGCATTTTTCCCGTTCGTGGGTAAAATCATTAAAGGCGATTTGACGGCTTTCCAATACTTTATGGAGCGTTGTCAGGCTGATATTATGAGTGTCATGTGTTATCTTCAGAACTTCGGCATCGTTGATGACGCGGCAATCAAATTTTTCACCAAGCAGTTGGACAATCTCTTCTGAATTTGCGTGTAATCCGTTTGTAATGGTTAGAATTGACATATGATCCTCCTTAATTATGGTTAAACTTAATTCAATTCTTTACTATCTATAAGATGATAGCAAAGAATGTGCCAATGGCGATAAAACTATAAATTAAGTGTGTTACAAAATGGGGGAAACAAGAAAGAAACAAAATGGAACAACATGAAACGCGAATAATAATACAATTTGAAACAAAATGATACTATTGATAGAGTGCTAACTGAGGACGGGGCGCTCCAGCAAAATACGAATACCCACGGGGGCCAGGTCTATGGAGCTGGGTGTCAGGCGAATCATTCTGCAGTTTTTTTGGATGTCAGCCCATTGGGTCGACCCTTGCAATTTTAGGCTAAAGTTTTCATTGTCCGGAGTTAGTTCATCAAGGCAAAGGTCAATTCCTTTTCCAACATCTGAGTTAACAATCGTGATCCGTATTTTTGTTGTAAGCGCCTGGATTTCCATGAGACATTCAAGGCAGTTCCATAGAACTTTCTGGAAAAGAACCGGATCGGTTTCAAAGGAGGGAGCGTTCTGGCAATCAACCAGTTCAATTTGTCCCCCTTTTTGTGAAAAAATTCGTTTGGTTAAAAATATAAGTCTTTTGGCGATCTCGTATATATTGACGGGTGCATAAAGCCTGTCTGTGGTATGGGCAAATTTATTTAACCCTGATGTGAGCTCAACCCCCCGGTAAGATTGCTCTTTTATCTTCCCCAGGCAGTGAGTGAACTTTTCCAAAAGATCGGGTAAATTATCCGATAAACTATTCGGGCTCATCTGAATAAAATCTTCCATGAGACCGGCATTTTCTTTAATGATGGCCA
>CAXHYW010000974.1:0-1520 GCA_964021475.1 uncultured Desulfobacteraceae bacterium
CCTTAGCCGATTCGATACCAAATGCCGGAATTTTACAGACATTCATTGCATAATAGGTGGCTGATTGCCGTTGTTCCTTATGGATGGTATCCGGATGATTGGTTCGGTGATTGTTAAAATGAAAACGATACACATCATCTTCAACCTTTTTATTTATGGTATCAATCACTTGTTGGGCCATGGCCTCAAGATCCACAGCAGCTAGGGTATCGCCTAAATCCAAAATAGCAGCATCTGCAATAATGGATTGCCCATATTTTTCAGGATTTCTATCGGGACCCTCCCAGGTGGGAGAATATACACCGGAGCCCTCGTGGAGGTTGAGGAAACAATCACTTTCACAAATGAGTTTTTTAAGTACCGTCACCACCTCTGCTTCATAATTGACGGTAGTGTCATCCATGAATTTTCGATTCATGTCCTGGTTGATCTGTCTTTCATTTTTCAGGATCGATGGAAAATTTGCCCGGGGAACCACAATGAGGTTTCCCTTCTCTAGGGAAAAATCCGCATAGAAATCGGCGGCTAAAAAGCCACCGGGCTCATCTCCTTGAATTCCCCCGACAATCAACAGGGTTTTACCCGGCTTAGACCCTGATATCCGGTAAATATTCAGCTCATTTTCTTCTCCTGGAAAAAAGACAGTATGGGTTCGCTGACCAGGCCAAGAAACAGAAGTAATCAGCAGGACCAAACAAAACCCTGAGCAGAAAATAGCCCCGACCTTGAATACGGATTTCATAACCCTGATTCTTCCTCGGTAATATCTATGAGATTTTCAAACATCAGCTCCCCCTTTTCATTAAATATATAGATGGCTGCTTTTTTATAAAACTCGGGGCCTTCCTGGTTTTCAATCCTGAATTTAACCGGTTTAAAATGCGCAATGGAAAAATATTGCCCCTTCTTATACTGGCTGGGAATTCCATTTTTTAACCGTGCCTTTGGTACAACCAGCCATTTAGCCTGGGGTTTGTTTGCAGGTTTCAATATGGTGAAAATTCTTCCGGAAATGCCTCCTGGCTTTTCTGACATATTCCGAATATCAAATCGAACGAGAAGGTCTCCATCAACCCCCTCCCGGGTAACGGAAAATTTTTCTATGGCAACGATTTTCTGAACCGATGACTGACCCTTCGATTCTTTCTGGGGAGATATCTGTGTTTTTCCTACCCCAATATTTTCAGATACAGACGTCTTTTCATCGACCTTGGCGTCCTTGATCTTGGCAGCTTTAACCTTGGCAGCTTTAACCTTGGCAGCCTCAATCTTGGCAGCCTTAATCTTGGCAGCCTTAATCTTATCAGCCTTAATCTTGGCATCTTTCTTAGCCTTGGTATCCAGGGCCAGGGTGGAAGAAATCTTTTCTAACTTAGCTTTTCCCTTTATCCCTGCTTTTTTTTCTTTTGCCGTATTCACCGACTGCACACCAGATGCCGTGACTGGGTCTGAAATCCCTGGTTTTATCCCGGAGATGACCAACCTTGCCATTAAAATTTCATTATCCGCAACCAAGGAAT
>CAXHYW010000975.1:0-1502 GCA_964021475.1 uncultured Desulfobacteraceae bacterium
ATGATCTTTTTTCTGACATTTCAAACTCCTTTTATTTGATGATAATCATTGTCTTAATTTTAAATATCTGAATTCTAAATATCTTAATTCAAATATTTTAGACGAGACTGATTACAAATACTAAAATTGTACCCTATTCATAATTTTTTATGGAGGATTTGTCAATGGCCGCTGAAAAATATATCAAGATATGTTCATATTTGTATAATATACCAGAATTTCCTTGACAATTGGGTCACAACTTTTATGATTCACCGGTATTACCCTAATAAAAACGCAAATAATAATCAGCCCCCCAGGGGCAGGTAACAACATTTTTTGGAGAAAATTTATGTCGAAAATTACAAACAAACGAATCACGGGGATTGGATCCGCCCTGGTGGATGTACTCATCAATGAAACCGATCAATTCTTGCAAGATCTTGGAAAAACAAAGGGCGGAATGACCCTTGTTGAGGACCATGACATTGAGCAGATTCTATCCAAAACCACCCAAACTCCCATGATTGTACCCGGAGGGGCTGCTTGTAACACCATTGTAGGGGTGGGGAATTTAGGGGGAGACGCCCGGTTTATCGGTCGCCGGGGAGAGGATACCTATGGCCAGACCTTTGAATCCCAGATTCTCTCCTGCCATGTGGAACCACGGCTTTCCATATCTACCTCCCCCACAGGCAAAGTATTATCCGTGATCACCCCGGATGCCCAGCGCTCCATGTTCACTTTTCTCGGGGCTTCCACAGAGCTTTCTCCCATTAGTATCACACCGGAACTCTTCCAGGACACCGCCATCAGCGTAATTGAAGGATATCTGTTGTTCAACCCGGATCTGATGATGGCATCGGTAAAGGCGGCAAAGGCGGCAGGTTCCCTGATTGCTCTGGATCTTGCCAGCTTTGAGGTGGTCAATGCCTCAAAAACTATTTTAAAAGATATTGTCAAAGAATACGTGGATATTCTCATTGCCAATGAAGATGAGGCAAAAGCCTATACAGGGTTTACCGATGAGAGTTCTGCCATGGAAATATTGTCCCAGGATGTAAGCTATGCCGTTTTGAAGGTGGGGGAAAAAGGCAGCTTTGTCTCTTATAATGGTCAATTAACCCAAATTGATCCGGTATCCGGCAATGATCCTGTGGACACAACCGGTGCCGGGGATCTTTGGGCAGCTGGCTTTTTGTTCGGCATTGCCAATGGGTTCTCCATTGAAAAAAGCGGACAGCTAGGATCTGCCTGTGGATACGAGGTATGCCAGATCATGGGTGCCCAGATTCCGGAACCCGCCTGGCAAAGAATCAGGGCCTTGATCTAACCCCATGTCTTTGTAATTAAAAGAGTTTTCTTGATTTTTGATAAATTGTCTATATAATATAGGGATAAACGTAAACGTGTAAGGAGGCCATTATGGGATTTACAATAAACACAAATACGAATAGCGCTTTTTCCCATTTACAATTGCAGAAAGGCCACCAGGCCCTATCAGAATCATTAGAACGTCTTTC